>CAMUQE010000001.1 GCA_947096075.1 Veillonella parvula
AAAATAACTTAATATAATAGAAAAATAATGACTACAATATTAATTAAAGACTACTTGCCTGCATTAACAGGATCATTTGCTAATGGCTGTTCACCAAGTAATGTAGTTAAGTTATGTAGATTAAATCGATATTGAGCATTACTAAAATCTCTTGTTGTATCATATCGTTGACTTGGAGCATGTATGAGACCTACTAATGTATCGTATAGCAAATCATTAGTAAAGAATTGATGCTCGTGTTTAGCAAGCACCTCAGCAGTTTGAGGATAAGTTGAGCGATATTGTGGAGATAGGTATACCCAGAATGGAATATGTGTCATAACAAAATCAAATGTATCAGGGTTATGGGATTTGTCTAAACTTTCACCGTGATCGGAGAAATACACCATAGCTTGTAAGTTTAATTTGTCTTTGCCATAATTGTAAATTTGTTGTAATAACCAGTCTGTGTATAATTGGCTGTTAGCATATGCTTCTTGACCATCAGGATACGGACCTTGTTTCCACTTGCTAAATTCATGTGGGTAACGATCATTGTAGTAAATATGACTACCCATAATATGTATAACGATAAAGTTGTTCTTGGTAGGATCTACAGTTTCTAATAATGGCAATAGAGCTTCATCATATCGATCTGAGAATGCATAAGATTCATGGGCCCATTTTGTTGTGTCTGCAGTTTTAGCCATTAATGAAATAGCTGTATCATATTCACCGAATACACCTTGATTGCTAAACCAAGAAGTCGTGTATCCCGCTTTTTTAGCAATATCTAAGATATTGGCTGAATCAAGAAATGGTTTATCATCGTATTGGTTTCGTTCAGATAGTGCACGCTCCAAGGTTGGTACTGTTTGTACGTAGGATGAATAGGCATTATCAAAGAAGACAAAGTCTTTATTGTCCGAACGCATATTACCTTGCCATGGAGTGTCGTCATATGGGAAGTTTGGATTATATACTTTCATATAATCTCGAGAACTAGATTCGCCAATGACTAGAATAATAGTACCAGGTGTTTTGTTCACCGCCGTTTCCTTTGTGTCTAAATTAAAGGAATCAAATACTAAGTGGTGATTATCATTATATTGTTGCATTTGTTTTACATAATCGCCTGCAGCAATCCAGTTCGCCACAATACAGGTTTGAGGGAACAAGAAGAATGGTACATATACTAAAAAAGCTACAAGGGATGCGATGAGCATAGCTGACCGCATAGGACGTGTAGTATTTAAGTTTACTACTGCTTTCATTCCTAAGTTAGACCAGTACAATAAATAAGTCCATAAGATAAGACCAATACTCACTGCTATAAGACCAGGTATACCAGCTGCATTCTTTAAAAAACCAAATGCTTCTTCTGGATTGGTCATATATACGGCGAGCAGACTGGCTGGCGTTAAGCAATGCCAAGTAGTCATGTAATAGCCGATCTGTAAGAATGGTATTAAGCTTAAAATCATGGAAATAATAGCCATGATCAAGGACGTTGTCTTATGGAAACGGTTTGTTTGGTTCAGTAAAAACTGAATGCCTGATAATCCCATGAAGATCAATAAGCCAAATAAAAAATCATTAGCAAATTCATAGAAATATAGCGGCTTTACATAAGACCAGTGGAATAAAAGCGGAAAGGTAAGTGCCCATAAGATTCCAACTAGGCCATACCCTAAAAAAGGCCTGTGGAAAACGGTACACCCCATAAAATATTGAAATAAAAAGGTACCTACAATTGTTGGTACTGCTAAAATCGTAATATCTTCTACATCAAGTCCTAAGGTTATGGGCTCATAAATTAAAAATAAAACGATATATAAAACAATACCTATAATACCAAAGCGAAAAATGGGATTTTGCCCAATTTGCTTCACACTCGATGACATAATAAATCCTCTCTAAAAGGAATACACAATAACATATCCTTTATAATATATAATAATTACAATAATAAAGATAGCAGATGAGTGTAAAAAAAACAATTATTTGAAAGTACTACTATATATGCTTTATAATTATATAGTTAAAGTACATTTTTTTCTGAGGATTGGGGTTTATGGGAGATTATAATTACAAGTTGGACGTTTTTGAAGGTCCCCTTGATTTGCTCTTGCATCTCATTGAAAAACATAAAATAGAAATCACCGATATTCCTATCGTTGAAATAACGAGTCAATACTTGGAATATCTAGACAATTGGAACCATTTTGATATTCATTATAGTAGTGAGTTTCTTGTTATGGCATCTACCTTATTACAGATTAAATCACGCATGTTATTACCTAAGGCTGAACCTGAGCCTGATGAAGCCGAGGATCCACGTGATGAGTTGGTAGCAAAATTAGTAGAATTTAAGAAAATTAAGGATATTACATCTCTATTAATGGAGCGTACCACTGTATCTGCAAACATATTTAGTCGTCCTGAAGAAACGAGTGTGCTTGGATTAGATAGTGTATATAATTTGGAACTTTCACAGTTATATCAAATTTTTTATCAAACTATAAAACGAGCTAAAGAGGTACCAGAAGAAGAGATGATTCGTGAGGTAAAGGTTGAAAAGGATACGTATAGTTTAGAGGACATGATTATATCCTTGTCTAGTCGTATACATCGTGGCGAGTGTCTATATTTTAGGGAGTTATTAGTAGCAATTGAAACGAAAAGTGGTATGGTAACTATCTTTATGGCTGTTCTAGAATTATTAAAACAACAAGTTATGGAAATGCGTTATGAAGATGATGACATTATATTCACTGCTACCTAGGAGAGGGCTGTGTAGAAAGGGGGCTATATGAGCTTACCAACGATGCATTTAGAAGCTGTTTTGTTTTCAGCGGCAAAGCCTATATCGATAGATATGTTATCAGAAGTGTTTGGGCTTTCCATAGAGGAAATACAAAAATATATAGAAGAATTACAACGAGAACTAGAAGAACAGAATCGAGGTATTCGAATACGTATATCTGGAGCCGGTATTGAATTAGTAAGCGCTGTTGAATGTGCTGATTATGTTGGTCATATTCGGAAGAGAGAAGATAAATTATCTAATGCAGCAATGGAAACATTAGCTGTTATCGCCTATAAGCAGCCTATTACAAAGGCTGAAATCGAAGAGGTTCGCGGTGTAAATAGCGATAAAATTATAAAACAATTATTGTCTAGATCTCTTATAGCTGAATTAGGTCATAAGGATACTGTAGGTAGACCGATTCTATATGGCACGACTGATGAATTTTTGAGAAGTGCTGGTGTAGAATCGATAGAAGCCTTACATCAAGAAGCTTCGGAAACAGAAGGATAACATGGAACGATTACAAAAATATATTGCCAGTTGTGGTATTGCATCACGGCGTAAGGCAGAAGAACTAATTACAGAGGGTAAGGTACAGGTAAATGGCCGAAAGGTTACAGAGCTTGGGATTAAAATTAACCCTCAAAAAGATAAGGTTAAGGTTAATGGCCAATTATTGGCTCAGGAAAAGCCTGTATATTATTTATTAAATAAACCAAAAGGTGTCATTACATCTGTATCTGACCCTCAAGGTAGAGAAACTGTTTTAGATTATATTAAAAATGAATCTAAACGCATTTATCCTGTTGGACGTCTCGACTTATATACAGAAGGTTTATTACTTCTTACTAATGATGGTGAGTTAGCACAAAACTTAACACATCCCTCTAAAGGTGTGGAAAAAACTTATGAAGTGCGCATCAAAGGACGTGTTCGCGATGAAGACTTACAAGTTATAGCTAATGGTGTGAAACTTGAAGATGGTATGACTGCACCTGCTACAATTGTAGATTTAGGTTTTGATGACCATAACGGTGTACATGAAGTAGAGATTACTATCCATGAAGGTCGTAATCGACAAGTTCGCCGTATGTTTGAACACTTTGGGTACCGCATTCATAATTTAAAACGTATTGCCTATGCTGGGCTCACCTTGGGCGGTGTTAAACGCGGTGCTTCTCGTCAGCTTACAATTGGTGAAGTGAAAGCTCTAAAAGCGTTAGGAACAGGTAAGAAATGAAACAAATCATAGTCATTGGTGGTGGTGCGGCAGGCTTAATGGCAGCTGTTATAGCTGGCCGTGAAGGAGCCCGTGTCATCTTATTAGAAAAAATGAATATGGTTGGTAAAAAAATGGGCATTACCGGTAAAGGTCGTTGTAATATTACGAATAGTGCAGATATGGCTGAATTTATTAAAAACACTCCTGGTAATGGTAAGTTCTTATACGGTGCCTATGAACGCTTTAGCAATGAAGATCTTCTGGACTTATTGCATAGTTGGGGGTTAAAAACTAAAGTAGAACGTGGGGGACGAGTGTTTCCTGAATCCGATTCTGCATTAGAAGTACGCAATATCTTTATGAATATTCTCAAAAAGTATAATGTCCAAGTTCATTTAAATGAACCTGTTACATCGATTACTGTAAAGGATAATCGTGTAGTTGGTGTTACAACCGATAAAGAACAATATGCATGTGATGCTGCTATCATTTGTACTGGTGGCGCATCCTATCCATTGACTGGTTCTACTGGTGATGGTTATACTTTAGCCGAAAAAGTGGGACATACTATTACTGATATTCGTCCATCCTTGGTACCTATCGTTACAAACGAAACGTGGGTAAAGGAAGTTATGGGGCTTAGTCTTCGTAATGTTGAGGTTTCTGTAGTTTCTAAAAATAAGGTGCAAGCTAAACAATTTGGGGAGATGATGTTTACCCATTTTGGTCTTACGGGGCCTACAATTCTATCGTTAAGTCACACGGTAGGTAAGTTGCTTCGAAAGAAGAATCCTCAAATTACTATTGAAATTAATCTTAAGCCTGCCTTGACTGCAGAAGTATTGAATAAGCGCTTGCAAAAGGATTTTGATTTATACTCAAAAAAACAATTGGCTAATGGTATGAAGGATTTATTACCGGTGAATCTGATTCCAATTGTTATAAAGCTTGCTGAGTTAAATCCGACTAAACCAATTAATCAAATTACAAAGGAAGAGCGTTTGCGCTTATGTCATGTGTTGCAACATATGACATTAACAGTTAAGGAATTACGACCAGTAGCGGAAGCTATTGTAACAGCCGGTGGTATTTCCTTAAAAGAATTTAATCCTAAAACTATGGAGTCTAAATTGATTGGTGGTTTATATGGTGCTGGCGAAGTACTAGACATTGATGCTTTAACAGGAGGCTATAATTTACAAGCTGCCTTTTCCACAGGCTATGTGGCGGCTATGCATGCCGTACACGGTGATGAAGAATAGAGGTTATTATGAGCACTAAAAAAATTGCCATTGCTATTGATGGTCCTGCAGGGGCTGGTAAAAGTAGTATTTCTAAAGTAGTGGCCAATGACTTAGGGTATTTATATATTGATACAGGTGCCATGTATCGTGGTGTTACATGGGCAGTTCTTGATAGTCAAATCGATGTTAAAGATCAAGCTGATGTAGAAGCTTTATTACCATCTTTAAATTTGACTTTAGAACCTACTGCAACAGCATGTAAAGTCTATGTTAAAGATAAAGATGTAACATCATTAATTCGCCAACAACAAATTAATGATAATGTATCGACTATAGCGTCATATAAAGGGGTCCGACAATATTTGGTAGAACGTCAACAGGCGATGGCTGCTGTTGGGGGCGTTATATTAGATGGTCGAGACATAGGCTCCGTTGTATTACCAGATGCAGAGTTAAAAATCTATTTAACTGCTTCTGTTGATGCGCGGGCAAAACGTAGATGGCTTGAAGTACAAGGTACGCCAAACGAGCAAACATTAGAAGAAATTAAAAAGAACGTAGAAAGTCGCGATGAAATGGATAAAAATCGTGAAGAATCTCCACTTATATGTGTTGACGATGCAGTAGTTGTAGATTCTAGCGATATGACTTTCGATGAAACTGTGGCATATATATTGAATTTAGTACAGGAGACAATCAATCATGAATAAATTTTCTACCTGGTTATGGCGGACAGCCTTTTGGCTTCGCTATAAGGTAGGGTATGGGTTGAAAGTATATGGTCGCGATAATTTCCCAATGGAAGGACCTGTTATTGTAGTGCCTAATCATTTAAGTAATAATGATCCACCTATTTGTGGTTATGTATTACCTAGGCATGTACATTTTATGGCTAAACAAGAATTATTTGTGAATCCTATATCTCGGTTTATTTGTACATGGCTTGGCGCGTTTCCTTTAAATCGTGGAGCTATTGATAAGGTTGCCATTCGTCATGCTATGGGGCTACTTAAGGACAATAAGGTTTTAGGCATTTTTGCAGAAGGCAACCGTCAAAAAAGTGGTAAACTTGGTAAATTTCATGATGGTGCAGCATCAATTGCACTTAGAACAGGGGTTAGCATAGTGCCTGTTGCTATCATTGGTTCTTATAATATGGAACGCGATAAAGTTGCTTGTATCATTGGTAAACCAATTCCTGTTGAAAAAGCTAAAGCGACTCCAGAAGCAATTCAAAAAGTAAATGATAGTGTTAAAAGTGAAATCCAACGAATGATAGATTCTTATCATAACAATTGTATAGAGGAGACTTTATGGAAATAATTTTGGCTGAAAACCATGGTTTTTGCTATGGTGTAAAACGGGCTGTTGAAATGGCAAATGAAGCTGCAAATAACGATGGTAAAAGCTATACATTAGGGCCTATTATTCACAATCCTCAGGTTGTAGGTCGTCTTGAAGATAAAGGGGTAAGCCCTGTTCAAGAAGTGTCTGATATCGCAGAAGGGACCATGATTATTCGCTCTCATGGTGTAGGTCCCGCTATTTACGAAGAGGCAGAAGAGAAGGGCTTACATATTGTAGATGCTACATGTCCATATGTAAAAAAGGCACAACAAGATGCTAAATCCGTTATTGAAGATGACATGACTTTGGTAATTTTGGGCGAAAAAAATCATCCTGAGGTCAAAAGCATCAATTTATGGGCAAATAACGAGGGAATAATCATCGAAGATGAAGATTCCGCTCAAAAACTACAAGTTGTGGAAAAAATGGGCGTTGTTGTACAAACAACCTTTTCACAATTCAAATTTAACAGTATAATAGACATATTAGAGAAAAAATCTAAGAATCTTAAGGTTTTCAAAACGATATGCAATGCAACGCAAGAACGACAGAATTCTGCCGTTGATTTAGCACGTAATGTAGATCTTATGATAGTGATAGGTGGTAAGAACAGCGGCAATACGAACCGATTGGCAGAGGTTTGTCGTGACGTTGGATGTACAACGTATCACATTGAAACTTCTACTGAATTACAACTGGAATGGTTTAACCGAGTACAGACGGTAGGAGTAACAGCAGGAGCATCGACTCCCGACTGGATTATTAAGGAGGTCATTGAGACAATGAAAGATTTTGCAGAATTATTAGCAGCCGAAGGTCAAGAAGAATTTAAGAAAGGGAATGTTGTAGAAGGTACAGTAGTTCAAGTCGAAGATGAACGAGCTTACGTATCTTTTGGCTACAAAACTGAAGCCATTTTGAACAGAACTGAAATTTCTTATCCAGCACCAGAATCTGCCAAAGATGTGTTAAAAAATGGTGATGAAATTAAAGCAGTTATCATGAATCACATCAAAGAAGATAATCCTATTTATCTTTCCATGACTCGCTTGGCTAAAGATGAAGATTGGCAATATGTTATCGAAGCACAAGAAAAAGATGAAGCTATCGTATGTAAAGGTATTGATGCTATTCCAGCAGGTTTAGTAGTAACAGTTAAATCCCTTCGTGGTTTCATTCCATTGTCCCAAGGTGATGTTCATTTCGTGAAATCCTTGGACAACTTGGTTGGTACAGAATTTGAAGCTAAAGTACTTGAAATCGATGAAAAGAAAAACCGTTTGGTTCTTTCCCGTCGTGCAGTATTGGAAGTGGAACGTCAAGCTAAATTAGCTGAAGCATTGAAAAACATTAACGTTGGCGAGAACTATAAAGGTATTGTTCGTAAAATCATGCCTTATGGTGCATTCGTAGATATCGGCGGTATTGAAGGTTTACTTCACATTTCCGATATTTCTTGGCAAAAAATTAAAAAAGTGGAAGATGTTCTTTCCGTTGGTCAAGAAATCGAAGTTAAATTACAATCCTTCGACGCTGAAAGCAATAAATTATCCTTGTCCTTAAAAGCTTTATCTAAGAGCCCATGGGACGTTGCTGAAGAAACATTGCATGTTGGCGATGTTATTAACGGCAAAGTTGTTCGTTTAGTAGCTTACGGTGCATTCGTAGCTGTTAATGACGACATCCAAGGTTTACTTCACATTTCCCAAATTACAAAACAACGTAATGCGAAAGTTGAAGATTACTTGAACCGTGGTCAAGAAGTTGAAGTTAAAATCATTTCTCTTAACAAAGATGAAAAGAAATTGGGTTTGGCTTTGACTGAGTTGATGGAATTAAAAGAAACTGCAGAAGACGCTGAATAATTCATTGTCTAATAAAAGGCTAGCCAAGGTTTCCTTGGTTAGCCTTTTTGCGTACTTTACTTAGAATATGATAAAATATAGTAATGTATTAGATTAGATAATGAGGTGAAACTATGGCAAAACCATTAGTGGCTGTTGTAGGCCGTCCAAATGTAGGTAAATCTACACTTTTTAATGCCATTGTTAATAAACGTATCTCTATCGTTGAAGATATTCCGGGGGTAACAAGGGACCGTATTTACTTCGATGCAGAGTGGTTAAATCGTGAGTTTACAATGATCGATACAGGTGGTATCGAGTTCATTACTGAAAATAGTCATGTTATTCCTAAGATGATGCGATTACAAGCTGAATTAGCTATTGAAGAAGCGGATGTAATTTTATTCGTCGTCGATGGTAAACAAGGTATTGTACCTGCTGATGAAGAAGTTGCAAATATTCTTAGAGCTAGTGGAAAACCTGTTGTACTTGTAGTTAATAAGATTGATAGTGTAAATCAAGAGCCGAATATTTATGAATTCTACAATCTTGGTTTGGGGGACCCCATTGGCATTTCCGCTAAAAATCTTATGAATTTAGGTGATTTGCTGGATGATACTGTTAAACATTTTCCACCAGTTGGCACTAATGTAGATGATGAAGATACTATTCATGTTGCCGTTATTGGTCGTCCAAATGTAGGTAAATCTTCTTTGACTAATGCATTATTAGGACAAGATCGTGTAATAGTATCTGATGTAGCAGGTACTACTCGAGACTCCATTGATACGTATTGGACTCATGAGGGCCAAAAATTTGTACTTATTGATACGGCGGGAATGCGTCGTAAGTCTAAAATCGAAGAAGCCGTTGAACGATATAGTATTGTCCGCTCTTTGCGCTCTGTAGATCGTGCTGATATTGTAGTTCTTGTACTAGATGCTCAAGATGGAGTTACAGAACAAGATAAAAAAATTGCAGGTTATGCTTACGAAGCGGGTAAAGGTGTAGTCATTGTTGTGAATAAATGGGATCTTGTTGAAAAAGATGACAAAACAACATTGCGATTTACTGAAGATATTTATGATGAATTAGGTTTTTTACAGTTTGCACCTATCCTGTTTGCTTCTGCTTTAACTAAGCAACGTATTCACCGTTTAGCTGATATGTTGAAGTTCGTATCTGAACAACAATACCGCCGTGTATCTACGGGGACGTTAAATCAATTATTACAAGATGCACAAACCGTAAATCCCGTGCCATCTCGCAATGGTAGAATTCCAAAAATCTATTATATGACGCAAGCTAGTGTTAAGCCGCCTACATTCATTTTATTTGTAAATGAACCAGAGCTAATTCACTTCTCTTATATGCGTTTCTTAGAGAATCGATTACGTGAATCCTTTGGCTTCGAAGGAACACCGATACGTTTAGTATTACGCGGTAAAAAACGGGATGATGAGGAATGATAAATTTAATGTTTATTGTATATGCTGTGTTAGCATATCTTATAGGCTCTATACCTAGTGGCTTAATTATCGGTAAGATTTTTTTCAATATTGATGTACGCCAATATGGATCCAGGAATATAGGAGCTACTAATACATATCGTGTTATCGGTCTTAAAGCTGCTTTACCAGTATTTTTATGTGATGCTCTAAAAGGTGCTGCTGGGGTAGTATTATTATCCTCTTATGGACCTATGTATATGATTTTAGGTGGTATCCTTGCTATGATGGGCCATAACTGGTCTGTTTTTCTGGGCTTTAAAGGTGGTCGTGGTGTTGCTACGGGTTTAGGTGTACTTATTGCACTTTCACCATTAGTAGCATTGCTTTGCTTTCTTGTGTGGGGCATCATCGTATATTTTACCAAGCTTGTATCCTTAGGTTCTATTATAGCTGCTGCATTAGTACCTGTATTGATGTACGTTACAGGTGAATCCTATTGGTTTGTTGGCTTTGGTGGATTAGCTGCCTTATTTGTTATAGTTCGTCACTGGGATAATATTAAACGTCTACTTGCAGGTAATGAGTTAAAAGTAGAACGTATTAAAAAGGATTAATGTATGAATGTTGTTGTTATAGGCTCTGGTAGTTGGGGGACAGCCCTTGCTATTAAATCCGTTTTAGCTGGAAATACTACAACTTTATATTGTCGTCGCCCAGAATTTGCTGATCAATTGGCTAAGGATTTAGAAAATAAAGATTACTTGCCAGGTGTAGAGCTACCTAAAGAGTTACAATATAGCTCAGATTTAGAGGCTTCTATTAGGAATGCAGAAGTTGTTTTAATGGTTACACCTTCTGTACATGTCCGTACTAGCTTAGAGTCTATTAAACCTTATGCACATAAAAATCAATCTTATATACTTTGTTCAAAAGGGGTTGAACAAACTACAGGTAAATTATTGACTACTGTTATGAAAGAGGTTCTTGGTCCAATTGGTTGTCACTTGGCTGTTCTTTCTGGTCCAAATCACGCAGAAGAAATTGGGCGTAATTTACCGGCTGCTTCTGTATTAAGTACAGAGGATTTAGAGGTGGCTACTACACTTCAAAAAGCATTATGTAGTCAGAATTTTAGAATTTATGCCAATACTGATGTCATAGGTGTTGAGCTTGCTGGTGCTACAAAGAATATTATCGCCCTTGCTGCTGGTATTGTTGATGGGCTAAAACTTGGTGACAATTGTAAGGCCTTGTTATTAACGAGAGGGCTACATGAGATGACTCGCTTTGGCGTAGCCTTAGGTGCTCAAAAGGAAACTTATGCTGGTCTTGCTGGTATGGGAGATTTGATTGCTACCTGTATGAGTCCTCATGGTCGTAACCGTGCGGCTGGGCAAAAACTAGCAGCCGGTAAGACGATGGATTATATCATTAATCATACGAATATGGTGGTAGAAGGATTTTTTGCTACAGATATTATTTATAAAATGGCTTGTAAACATCAAATTGAAATGCCTATAACGAAGGCTTTATACGAGGTTTTATACGAAAAAAAATCTCCATCCATAGCATTAGGCGAGTTGATGGGACGTGATATTAAAATTGAAGTATCATAGATAAAAGATACTTTTAATTTGGTTATTTATATACTATAATTAATGAGTATAATCTTGTGAGGGTTGTATGCGAATTATTGGCGGAACTGCTAAGGGACATGTTATAAAAGCACCTAAAGGATTAGATACTAGACCTACACTTGATCGTGTTCGTGAAAGTGTATTTAATGTATTAGCAAATAGAGGTATATTTGGTTCTGATGTACTAGATATATTTTCTGGCACTGGTGCAGTAGCAATTGAAGCCTTAAGTCGTGGTGCAGCACATGCAGTAGCAGTGGACTTTAAAACGGGCAAACTAATTTTAGAGAATGCTAAACATTGTCGTGTGGATGATCGGTTAGAAATCATTCCGAGGAAACTTTCACAATTAAAAAATTATATAGTGGGGCGACAGTTCGATTATATATTTTCTGATCCGCCATATGAAAACGGATTTATACAAGATACCATAGATTTGGTTCTAAACCATGATTTGTTAAAATCTGAAGGAATTTTATTGTTAGAACATCATAAGGATGAGGTTTTCACCTTACCAGAATCATGGGAGTGTATAAAAGAACAGAAATTTGGTTATACGATGGTTTCCTATTTTGTAAAGATAGCCGAAAGGAGCTAAACCTGTGCGTATAGGTGTATGTCCGGGTAGTTTTGACCCAGTTACAAATGGACATGTTGATATTTTTGAACGGGGCAGTCGATTGGTTGATAAATTAATCATTGCTGTCAGCTCAAATCCGAATAAAAATTCCTTATTTACTATGGAAGAACGGGTTGAGATGATTCGAAATTCTGTCAAACATATTCCTAATGTTGAAATTGATTGTACAGGTGGCTTGCTCAACGAGTACGTTAAATCCAAGAATGCTACTATTATTATTCGAGGGTTACGTGCATTGAGTGACTTTGAATATGAATTTCAGCGCGCATTATTTGCAAAATATTTGGATGATGACATTGAAACAGTATTTATTATGACAAATAACAAATATTCTTTTGTCAGCTCCACAGGCATTCGTGAACTAGCTAAATTTGGTGGTAAGCTAGATGGTCTTGTTCCGGATGATGTTAAGGAAAAACTTGAAGAACGCTTTAATACGGTCCATAATAAATAGGGGTGAATTGTATGAAAACAGAAAAATTATTAGAAGATTTAGAGGTTCTTATTGAATCCAGCAGCCGTATTCCTATGACTACAAAACGTATGGTTGAGGAAGACGAAATTATGCGTATTATAGATTCTATTCAGGAATCCTTACCTTTGGAACTTGAAGAATCTCGTCGTATTGTAGCAGATAAAGATAAAGTGTTAGCTGATGCTCAACGTCAGGCTGAAACTTTGATCGATCAAGCTAAAGACTACATTGCTAAATTAACAGCTGAAAGTGAACTTGTAAAACAAGCTCAAGAACAAGCCAATCAAATTATTAATGCAGCAAACCAATCCTCTGATGAATTGAAGGCTAGCTCTATTCAATATGCTGGTGATGTTCTTAAATACGTTGAAAACAACTTAGAAAAAACATTGGAAAGCTTGCGTCAAAACCGTGAAAGTTTAAAACAAACTGAACAACGTACGGAAGAAAACCAATAATTTAAGTACAGGCTAGATATCATATTATATCTGGCCTTTTTTATATTTTAATTCCATAGAAAATTTAAGATAAGTAATATCAAATTTCAGATCAATATGTAAAAATAATGTGAACAAAATAATAAGCCAAAAATAAAAGCGAAGGGATACCTTCGCTTTTATTTTTCTCTATAGTTTTCTGGTTTTTTAGGCTCAACAATCATAGTTTGATGGGTATTGAAAATAACAAATCCTAAAGGAGATCCGGGTGGCTTTTTGATATTTTTTATGTATGTATAATCTACAGGAACCTTACTAGTGTCACGAGCCTTACTAAAGTAGGCTGCATATTGTGCTACTTTAGATAAAATCATATCGTTTGGTTCAACATTGAGCCGTAAAATAAGGTGCGAACCTTGGATATCCTGTGTATGGAACCAAATGTCAGTTGGTTTTGCAAATCGATGTGTCAAATATTCGTTTTGCTGATTGTTACGGCCAATAAACATTTCACCTTCGTCAATTGTTAAGTGAATGTAGTTAGATTTACCAAGCTTGTAAGATAATGGTTTTTTTGATTTTTTTATGATACCTGCATCCATGCATTCTTTGCGTATTTCTTCTAAGCTTTCACGAGTAGTGGCTAAGGAGATACTGTATAGAATAGATTGTAAGTATGCTAGTTTTGTGGTACTTGCATTGAGTTGGTACTCGCCGCTAACCATACGATTTTTTAGTTTTGTATAAAGCTTATAGTACCATTGTGCATTTTCCACAATCGTTAAGTTTGGCTTTAAAGGAATAGTTAAGATTTCATTTTCTTCGGAAAGAAGATTTTGCAATTCAATAGACGGTTCGTATTGCACTTGAAGGTGTGCATTTATCATTAGAAGATCACCATATAATTTATAGGTTTCCATTTTCTTAGTATCTTCTAATTCATCTTTAATCTTTTGATGGCGACCTTCTTCCTTTTTGATGGCTGCTATTAAGATTTTTTCTAACTCTTTATCAGCTGTATGAATTGCTTTTGTGTTATGAATGGATTCTTCTAAGGCTTCAGAAATAGTGTTGTATTCTTTTAATACCTTATAGTTATGTAATAAAATGCTTGCGTAAGCCTTTTTATTGTTATCGTTGACTAAAGTAAACAAACCATTGCTATTTTCAAGCTTTTCTTTGAGGTGATATAAAGATTTAGTAAACATATCTAATTGAGAAGTATCTAAATCTGTTATGATTTCTTCACCATTCAGCTTGGAAATATATAAAACTTCATCCAATAAAGGCTTGCCAAAGCCGTTAAAGATAGATCGAATAGATTGCTGTACGGAACCATTACCAAAAGAGGTGAGTAGATTTTTGATTTCATCACAATCAAAGTCCATTAAGCTTACGCGATTAGCATTTGGCGGTAGTTCATATCGTAATTTAGGACTAATAGAACGTTCACGGTTCATAAGTGGAGAGACGTGAATTAAAGATTCTAAAATAACATCGTCTTGTACAAAAATACAGTTGGAATATTTGCCCATTAATTCAACATAAATGTATGTACTCGTAATGGAACCATCCATTTCCAATTTATCCGTTTGGATGCACATGATTCGGTCGCCATTGATTTGTTCCACCTTTACAATGCGGCTACCTTCAATATGCTTTCGTAAGAACATACAAAGTGAGCTTGGTTCTTTTGGTAAATCTTGCAGTGGTTGACTAAGATACATTGCTGGTGTAGCACCTACGGTAATGATCAGGTTTTGGTCTTCGTTGAGTGCTCGAATTTTAAATAATAATGTAGTTTTATCTATTTGATATAGTTTTTGTATTTGACCTGTTTGTAATCGCTCGTTAATTTCTTTAGCGAGTACAGACATGGTAAGTCCGTCTAAATTCATAGTACTCCTTTCAAATATATTTAGAAGTATAGTTTAGTATACCATAGTGTACATATAATTCTTAGTATTTAAACACGGATTGTGTAATTCGTGGTACAATAATAAAAACTACTAAGGAGGATGACTTATGAAAAGCATGACCGGTTTTGGTTCGGGCACAGCAACCAAAGATAGTATTACCTGTACTGTAGAAATTAAGTCCGTAAATGCACGCTTCTTGGATCTATTTATTCGTAGTCCAAAACAAATGAATCCTTTTGAAAGTATTATTCGTGGAATGATACAAGATCGCATTACTCGTGGTAAGGTTGAAGTATCAGTTTCTATTCTAGATGCAGGAGAGCGACCTAAAACTTTTACCATTAATAGTGTATTGAGAAAGCAAATACAACAGTTATTGGTACAAGAGGAGTTCTATGATGACCCTAAAAAGGTACCTTTACAAGCTGTGAATTCGATTTCTAATGAATGGATTCAACAACAAGATACACCAATTGCAGAAGAAGTACTTTCAGATATTGTAAAAGAATCAACTATTCAAGCATTAGATGCTTTAATAGCAATGCGATCTGCGGAAGGTCAACATATCAAGCAGGATCTATTAGAACGTATCGGAACACTTGAAAGTATTATTACTGAAATAGACACGAATAAAGCTAGTGCTGTAGAAGCGTATCGAGAGCATATTAAAACTAAGATACAAGAATACTTGGTTTCTTTAGATGCGAGTATTAGTGAAGAACGTTTTATACAGGAAATTGCTCTATTAGCTGATAAGACTGATATTACGGAAGAGATTGTCCGATTTACCTCTCATGTGGTACAATTAAAAAATACACTTGCAGATGCGAACTCAATCGGTCGTAAGGTCGATTTTATTTTGCAAGAAATGAATCGTGAAGTAAATACAATCGGCTCCAAAGCAATGGATTCGAATATTACTGAGTTTGTGGTTCAACTTAAATGTGAGTTAGAAAAAATTAGAGAACAAGTACAGAATGTAGAGTAATAGGAGGTCCATGAATGAGTATTCAATTACTGAATATAGGCTTTGGTAATATGGTATCTGCTAACCGTGTTATGGCTATCATTAGTCCTGAATCTGCTCCCATAAAGAGAATGGTTCAAGATGCTAGAGACAAGGGATTGCTCATTGATGCTACATATGGTCGTAAGACTCGTGCTGTATTAGTTATGGATAGTGGTCAAATTGTATTATCCGCAATTCAACCTGAAACCGTAGCACATCGACTTGTGCAACATGATGTAGATGTAGATACAGTGGAATCATAGGAGTGCATATGTCAGACAGAGGATTATTAATCGTTATATCCGGGCCATCTGGCGCAGGTAAAGGTACGATTTGTGCGAATATTCGCAAAGAAATGCCTAATTTAGTTTATTCCGTTTCTATGACAACTCGTGCTCCCCGTGTAGGTGAAGAGGAAGGAATTAACTATTTTTTCCGCTCTAAGGAGGAATTTGAGTCTTTACTTAGTGAAGACGCATTCTTAGAATATGCTAAGGTATATGATAATTACTATGGTACACCAAAACAACATGTAATGGATTTATTAGATGATGGCAAAAGTGTACTATTAGAAATCGATATTCAAGGCGCAATGCAGGTTAAGGAACGTTTTAGTGATGCTGTATTTATTTATATTGTACCGCCATCTTTAACTGAATTATCTGAGCGTTTACATAATCGTGGCACTGATGCTAAAGAGGTCATTGATAAGCGATTGTCATTAGCTTGTTCTGAGCTGGCATTAGCCCATCGTTATGACTATATCGTTGTAAATGATGACTTAGCCGAGGCATCTGAAAAGGTTGCCTCAATCTTGCGAGCTGAATCTTGTAAGATTAGTCGTAATAAAGAACAAATTCAATATATTTATAAACAATATCAAGAGTCTAAGGAGAAGTGATAGTATGATGGTAAAACCTCCATTAAAAAAATTGGAAAGTCAAGTAGATAGTAAATATACATTGGTAACTTTAGCGGCTAAACGCGCTCGCGAATTAACAGATGGCGAAGCCTGCTTAGCAGAATCTACACATGCAACTGACAAGCCTGTATCCTTGGCATTTTATGAAATTGCCGAAGGTGAAGTGACATATAAACGCACTAAAGAAGGCATTAAATAAAAAACCAATTCCTTGTATCTATGATACAAGGAATTTTTAAAAGGAGAAAAACATGCGCGGAAAACATATCATTGTCGCAGTATCTGCAGGTATTGCAGCGTATAAAGCAATTGAAGTAGTAAGCAGACTTCGTAAAAAAGGGGCTGAAGTAAAGGTTGTAATGACACAAAATGCTACGCATATTGCGTCACCCTTAACGTTTGGTGAAATTAGTGGACACCCTGTAGCTCTAGACATGTTTGAACAAGTACATCAATGGGATGTAGAACATATTGCATTGGCCACATGGGCAGATGCATATGTAGTTGTGCCTGCAACAGCAAATGTGATCGGAAAAATTTATGCAGGCATTGCTGACGATATGTTAACTACAACAATTATGGCTACCACAGCACCTAAATACCTTTGTCCTGCTATGAATACAGAAATGTATAATAATCCTATTACCCAACGTAATTTAGAAGGATTGCGTTCCTTGGGCTATCATATTATGGAACCCGCAGAAGGTTGGCTTGCTTGTGGCATTACTGGTGTAGGGCGTTTACCGGAACCAGAAGCAATTGTGGAGTGGCTAGAATCTAAAATATGCAGTACAAATGAGCTTGAAGGTACTACTATACTTGTTACAGCTGGTGGAACACAGGAGAATATCGATCCTGTTCGGTATATCGGAAATCGTTCTAGCGGTAAGATGGGATATGCCATTGCAGAACAAGCTGTACGCATGGGGGCTAAGGTGATTTTAGTAAGTGCTTCCACATCTTTACCTGTACCAAGTGGCGTAGACTTTGTTTCTGTAGACTCTGCAGTATCTATGCAGGAGGCTATTGAAGCTCGTTATAATGATGTCAATGTAGTTATCATGGCTGCCGCTGTTTCTGATTTTAGAGTTCTTCATAAATCAGAACAAAAAATTAAAAAAATGGAATCTATGACTTTAGAACTTGTAAAAAACCCAGACATTTTACAAGGTTTAGGCTCTAAAAAAAGCCATCAAATTCTCGTTGGTTTTGCGGCAGAAACAGAACATGTAATCAAGTATGGTCAAGATAAAGTGGCTAGAAAAAATCTAGATATGCTTGTAGCCAATGATGTAAGCAAATCTAATGCAGGTTTTAATGTAGATACAAATGAAGGCTATTTCTTATATCCTGATAAAGAGCCTAAAGAATTGCCTAATATGAAAAAATCCGACCTTGCTCGACATATTCTTAAAGAGGTTATTAACTTAGTAGCAAACAGACAAAGCTAACATAAAATAATTCTGGCGTGTGTTGTTTTAAGAAGGGTGTGTTTTTGTTATATGTTTGCTATACAAAAAGCATATTTAGAGGGTTCCTTAGGAAAAGGGCAATGGAGTAATAATATTATTGCTGGATTAGTCGTAGGAGTTGTGGCACTGCCTTTAGCGATGGCCTTTGCTATTGCTAGTGGAGTTACACCTCAGGCAGGTATATATACGGCAATCATTGCAGGGATTTTTGTGTCCTTATTTGGTGGATCTTCTGTTCAGATTGCAGGACCTACAGGGGCATTTATCGTTTTATTAAGTAGTATCGTTGTCAATTATGGCTTTGAAGGCTTACAAATTGCGACCATGATGGCAGGGATTATTCTCGTTTTAATGAGTGTTGCAAAGTTAGGAACGGTAATTCGGTTTATACCAACACCTGTTATCATGGGCTTTACTGCAGGTATTGGTGTTACGATTTGGGTAGGGCAATGGCCATATTTTTTTGGCTTTCCACAGTTGCCGTATATGGCTCATTTCCATGAAAAATTATGGGCTATGATTCAGTCCTTACCATACTCTGACTTACCTACATTGGAAATTGCACTCCTTAGCTTAACTTTATTGTTAGTGTTGCCTAAAATTCCATATATTAATAAAATTCCTGCTCCTATTGTAGCTATGATTGTTGCCACCATTATTCAAGCTATCTACCAATTTCCTACGGTTTTAACTATTGGCAGTGCTTTTGGTGGTATACCTCAAGGTTTACCAGAATTTTCTGTACCAAACTTGACCTTTGATAAAGTCTTAACTTTAATAGGTCCTGCTTTTACAATTGCCATGTTAGGGGCTATTGAATCCTTGTTGTCTGCAGTTGTTGCTGATGGTATGAGTGGTACCAAGCATGAATCTAATACTGAATTGTTTGGACAAGGATTAGCTAATATATTTGCGCCATTGTTTGGAGGAATTGCATCGACAGGTGCTATTGCACGCACTGCCACAAATATTCGACAAGGTGGTAATTCTCCGGTGGCAGGCATTGTTCATGCCATTACATTAGGTGCTATCTTATTATTTTTAGCTCCTTATGCAGTGTATATTCCGTTGGCATCTATGGGGGCCATATTATTTGTAGTAGCCTACAATATGAGTGATGTACCACGTTTTATACGAATGCTTATTCTTGCACCTCGCCCAGATCAAGTAATTTTAATGCTTACCTTTTTCCTGACAATTTTTACGGATTTGGTAGTAGCCGTAAATGTTGGTGTAGTGATTGCCGTATTACAGTTCATGCGTAAAATGGTTAAAACAATCGATGTGCATGAAGCAAGTAGTGCCGAATTATCAGCACAAATTAGGCATGAAATTACAATTCATCCAGAAATAATGGTGTACACCGTAGAGGGGCCATTATTCTTTGGTGCTATAAGCGCATTTGATAGAGCATTAAATTCTATACATAAAGATCCTAAATATTTAATCATTCGTTTTGTAAAAGTGCCGTTTGTTGATTTGACGGGTTTACGTATTCTACGTGGCATTATTGAAGAGCTTCAAAAGAGAGGTATTGAGGTTTTACTCAGTGATGTGAGTTACGATATTCGTAGAGAAATGTATAAATCTGACTTCTTAGATATTCTAGGGCGTCATCATATGTATCGTCAGTTTGAAAGTGCCCTTCATAAGGCTGAACATGATTTAGCATTGAAAGAGGCAAAAGAAGTATAATAATGACTTGCTTTCTCACTGTAAATACACTATAATATTTCTGTAACTCATCAAGAGTAGCGGAGGGATAGGCCCTGTGAAGCTACAGCAACCATTCCAAGGGGAAAAGGTGCTAATTCCTATGACAAATGTCGTTAGATGGGAGGGTCTCTCATGAGTGCATGAGAGGCTTTTTTTCGTATTAGGAGGATAAAATGGCTGAAAAACATATGTTTTTTACTTCTGAATCTGTTACTGAAGGCCATCCAGATAAAATAGCTGACCAAATTTCTGATGCTGTTTTGGATGCGATTATTGAAAAGGATCCAACTGCTCGTGTAGCTTGTGAAACTTTAGTTACTACTGGTCTAGTTCATGTAGTAGGTGAAATTTCTACTCACACTTATGTAGATATTCCTCGCATCGTACGTGATACAGTTCGTGAAATTGGTTATACTCGTGCAAAATTTGGTTTTGACTGTGATACTTGTGGTGTACTTGTATCCATCGATGAACAATCTGCTGACATCGCTATGGGCGTTGACGAAGCGCTTGAATCTAAAGATGGTAAGGGTGAAGCACTTGATAAAATCGGTGCTGGTGACCAAGGTATGATGTTTGGTTATGCATCTAATGAAACACCTGAACTTATGCCTTTACCAATTTCTTTGGCGCATCGTTTATCCCGTCGTCTAGCAGAAGTTCGTAAAGATGAAACTTTAACTTATTTACGTCCAGATGGTAAAACTCAAGTTACTGTTGAATATGTTGATGGTAAACCTAAACGCATTGATACAATTGTTATCTCTACACAACATAGTCCTGAAGTAACGCAAGAACAAATTAAAACTGATTTGAAACGTTATGTTATTGACGCAGCATTGCCTGCTGAATTTGTTGATGAAAATACTAAATACTTTATCAATCCAACTGGACGTTTCGTAATCGGCGGTCCTCATGGTGATGCTGGTTTAACTGGTCGCAAAATTATTGTAGATACTTATGGTGGTATGGCTCGTCATGGTGGTGGTGCGTTCTCCGGTAAGGATCCATCTAAAGTAGACCGTTCCGCAGCATACGCAGCGCGTTATGTCGCTAAAAACGTTGTAGCAGCAGGTCTTGCTGATAAATGTGAAGTACAAGTTGCTTATGCGATTGGCGTTGCTCATCCTGTATCTATATTGGTTGACACTTTTGGTACAGGTCACGTTGAGGAAACTAAAATACAAGAACTTGTTAAGAAACATTTCGACCTTCGTCCAGCAGGTATCATTGAAATGCTTGATTTGTTAAAACCTCATTACCGCAAAACTGCTGCGTATGGTCACTTTGGTAGAACCGATGTAGATTTACCATGGGAACGTACAGATAAAGCACAAATTCTAAAAGAAGAAGCTGGCTTATAATACAAAAGGTCTTAGTAGAATTTCTACTGAGACCTTTTATAATAAACGAAAGGAAATAATGTATGCGCGTAGCACAAGTTATAATTAACAGACCGGCCAAACAACTTCATAAACCTTTGAGCTATTTAATGCCTGAAAAGTTTGGTAATGTTTTACCTGGTACGCGCGTACTCATTCCTTTAGGACATAGTCGTGAAGAAGGTATTCTCATTGGTTACGATGAGTTAGTTGAGCCACCAGAGTTCACTTTACGAAATATCGTACAAGTATTAGATAGTGAACCTTGGTTTACACCAGAAATGATGGATACGGCCCGTCGTCTAAATGAGTATTATTTATTCTCCTATGGTGATGCGTTGCGATTGTTTACGGTGAATAAGACATTAAAATCCTACGAGGCACCAAAGGAAGAATGGCTTGTAGTCATGCCAGAATTTTCGGTGGCACAATTTAGTGAACGAAAAAAAAAGCAGCGCGAATTAGCAAAATACTTACTTGAAGTGGGCGGAGCATCTAAGGCGTTACTGTTAGCTAAGGGCTTTTCTCGTATGGTCATAAAGCAAGTAAGTGAAGCCAAGGGGATTACTGTTGAATCACGTTTTAAAGCCACAAAAACAACGTTTGATGAGCTTTTAACAGAAGAGGTTAATATTTCTCTTACTGAAGCTCAACAAGCTGTATATAAACCAATACAAGAAGCAATGAATAGTCATGAACATAAAATCTTTTTACTTCATGGTGTAACTGGTAGTGGCAAGACTCAATTATATTTACGTGCTACAGCTAAATGCATTAGTCAAGACAAGACAGCTATTATTTTGGTGCCTGAAATTATATTGACAGATCAAATCGTGCGACGATTTGTAGAAACCTTTGGTGATGAAGTCGTAGTATTTCATAGTAAATTGACGGTACAACAACGGAACAATAATTGGGAGCGCTTGCGACGTAAGGATAGTCACATTATTATTGGCGCCCGTTCAGCCGTATTTGCGCCAGCTGAGGATATCGGTCTTATTGTGGTCGATGAAGAACATGATACGTCTTATAAGCAAGAGGATATGGTCCGCTATCATGCACGTAATGTGGCGTTGTGGCGTGGAGAAACACATGGTTGTCCTGTTATTTTAGGTTCCGCTACACCATCTGTTACTTCCTACTATAAAGCTAAGCAAGGGGAATATCATTTACTAGAGCTACCACATCGTATTTTTGAACAACCTATGCCTAAGGTTAGCATAGTAGATATGAAAGAAGAAATTCTGCATGGTAACTACTCTGTTTTTTCTGATGCAATGCGTAGTTTGATTCAAAAAACATTAGATGAACATAATCAAATGATTATCCTGCTAAATAGACGCGGTTATAGTACATTTGTTATGTGCCGAGACTGTGGGGAAACTATTATGTGCCCTCATTGTGATGTAGCAATGGTATATCACCAAGCTGGTGAAGAATTGCGTTGCCACTATTGTGAACATCACGAGCCGATTCCAACGGTTTGTCCTAAATGTAATAGCAAACGCATAAAGTTCTTTGGCTCAGGCACACAAAAGGTAGAGGAAGAATTACGTCGTTATTTTAATTCGGCTCGCATTGCTCGCTTAGATCAAGATGTGACAAAAAATAAGCAATTAGCAGAAGATATTCTGCATGACTTTGGGGCTCATAAATATGATATTTTGTTAGGAACACAAATGGTATCTAAAGGTCATGACTTTAAAGATGTAACAGCTGTTGGTATTTTAACGGCCGATTCAATTTTAAATATTCCTGTTTATACTGCTGCTGAACGAACCTTTGATTTACTTACTCAAACCTCTGGACGCGCTGGTCGTGGCGATAAAACGGGAAGCGTTGTAATACAAACATACAATCCGTTAAATTATGCTATAATAAAGAGTAAGGCTCATGATTATGTAGGCTTTTACAATGAAGAAATTCAAAATCGTAAAGCCTTAGGATATCCTCCATTTCGAGAAATGATTCACATGGTAGTACGTCATCAAGATATGGAGACATTAGAGTCTATTGCAAATCATATTGTAAATGATTTGGAGGCTCATAAGGGGAATCAAGATATTTTGATTAATGGTCCTTACGAAGCACCTATAAAAAAGGTGCGTGATATGTATCGTCTAGCTATTATGATTCGCGGTACTGATTTAACGAATTTGAAAGAATATATATATAACTCATGGATTTTCACGCAAGAAGGACTGCTGATTGACGTGGACCCCGTGTAGTATAGGAGTGTCAATGGCTGTATTAGATGTTGTAAAAGCAGGTCATCCCGTTTTAAAACAAGTGGCGGAACCTGTAGAGCATGTTAATAAAAAACTTAGAGCCCTTATCGATGATATGGCTGAAACTATGTATAAGACAGAAGGTGTTGGTCTTGCTGCACCTCAAGTAGCTGTTTCTAAACGAATTATCGTAGTAGATGATCAAGCTGGTAGTGGACTTATTGCATTAATCAATCCTGAAATCACACATGCTGAAGGCTCTCAAGTTGGACCAGAAGGTTGTTTAAGTGTACCAGGCTATTTTGGGGATGTAGAACGCTTTAATAAAATTACCGTTAAAGGTATTGATCCACATAATAAAAAGGTAATTATTAAAGCTGAAGGATTTTTAGCACGTATTTTCCAACATGAGATCGATCACTTGGAAGGTCATTTGTTTATTGAAAAAGCAACTAACTTACGATTAATTACTGATCATCCAGAGGAGAAAGAAATTGTCTAATAATAAACAATTGCGCATCGTTTTTATGGGGACGCCAGACTTTTCTGTACCAACCTTAGAGGCTTTGATTCAAGCAGGTCATTCTATTGTTGGCGTGTATTGTCAGCCTGATAAACAAAAAGGGCGTGGTAAACAAGTTCAAATGCCTCCTGTGAAAGTTGCTGCTCTTGAACATAATTTACAAGTGTTTCAACCTGTTACATTACGGGATGAGCAAGTTCGAGCTGAATTAGAAGCATTGAAACCAGATGTAGTGGTGGTTATTGCATACGGAAAGATTTTACCACCGTGGTTAATCAGGCTACCACAATACGGCTGTATTAATGTTCATGCTTCGATTTTGCCTAGCTATAGAGGTGCTGCACCGATTCACTATGCAATTATTAATGGGGACTCTAAAACGGGTGTTACCATAATGCATATGGATGATGGTCTTGATACAGGTGACATCATCGACATTGTGGAAACTGATATTTTACCCGGTGAAACAACAGGGCAGTTATTTGAACGTATAGCTGTACTTGGGGGAGAAACTATAGTACCTGTATTAACTCGTTGGGTTAATGGAGACATTGTGGCTACTCCACAAGATGATACAATGGCAACACACACTGCTAAGATTACAAAGGAAATGGGGCAGATTGACTGGTCTAAGCCTGCTAATGAAATTGTAAATCTCATTAGAGGACTTAATCCAGCACCTGGATGTTATACTTACCTCGACGGAAAACGTTTAAAAGTATGGTCTGGAGAAGTGGTTCCAAGTGATACGACTCATTGTTTGATAGATATTCATGGAAAACATGTGCCAATTGTGTTATCAGCTATAACTAGACCTGGTACAGTCGTATCTAAAATAGCGGGTTTAGGCGTATTCTGTGGGGATGGAAATATAGTTTTACTAACAGAAGTGCAACCTGAAAATAAGAAACGTATTAGTGCCACTGATTTTATAAATGGACATCAGATAAAGGAAGGTATCGTTTTTGAGGACTCAATATAAGCAGTACGAAACGTATCCGTTATACTTGATATTATCAACTATTACTTGTGCTTTACTCACAGCAATACTAGCTTTTCTAATGTATATATTAGAGCCTGGGCTTTCACAATTACATTCAATTGCACCTATTATAAGTAGTGTAGTTATTTCTATCCTTATTGGTGTCATATGGATATTGTGCGCATCCCTAATTGTTGCTAGTTTAGGTATTATACGGTTACATCCTATTGTTTTAAGACTAGCTAATCAGTTTATTTATGGATTATTTCCATTGACTTTGGCGATTGGTAAGGTGAGAGGGGTTACTAAAGATCAACTACGTCAATCTATGATTGATTTAATCAATCATCTGGTAATGCTAGATATGTATACGGTTGATCCAGAACGTATATTATTGTTAACACCTCACTGTTTACAAGAAAGCTCGTGTGTTCATAAGGTTACACATGATGTATATAATTGTAAGCAGTGTGGGCGATGTCAAGTTGGTAATTTATTACAAGTTGCAAAAGACTACGGGTGTCAATTTATAGTTGTCACTGGAGGTACTTTAGCGCGAATGAAGGTAAAGGAAGCGCGGCCAAAAGCTATTGTAGCAATAGCTTGCGAACGAGATTTAGCAAGCGGTATGGCTGATGTATTTCCCATCCCAGTTATTGGCGTATTAAATGAACGCCCTAATGGGCCATGTTGTAATACAACAGTAGACCCTGAACGTGTTCGAGCAGTAGTAGAACAATTGATTGGTAGGAATAGCGATGACAGAAGTAAAGACTAATCAACAACAGAATATTCGCTTGCTCGCTGTAAAAGCATTAAGTGATATTAATCGCAATGGTGCCTATGCAAATATTACGTTGCAAGAGTATTTACAGAAATATCATCTATCCGATTTAGATCGAAGATTCTTTACTGAACTTGTGTATGGAGTCATTCGTAGAAAGAATTATTTGGATGCTATTATTGTTCACTTTGCAAAACGACCTTTAAAGAAACTATCTTCCATGGTTGTGGAAATCCTTAGACTTGGTATATACCAAATTATTTACATGGATAAGGTTCCTGAAAGTGCAGCTGTTAACGAATCTGTTAAAATTGCTAAAAAGTTAACTAGAGGATTATCGGGTTTTGTAAATGCTGTATTGCGTTCGGTTTTACGTGAAAGTGATAGCATCTCTATCGGTGAACTAGCCAAGTCTGAAGCTGAAGAAATTTCTTTTATCTACAATCAACCATTATGGCTGGTTAATTTATGGATAAAAGAAATGGGAAAAGACAAGACTGTAGATCTTTGTGCGTGGTTTAATGAACAACCTCGTTTGACGGCTCGCATAAATACGGTGAAAGTATCTATTGAGGACTGTTTAAAAGAACTAGAAGATTTAGGTTGGATTGTAGAACAGGATAAACATATCCCCGAAGTAGTTTATGTTGATGGTCATCAAGGTCATTTAGAAAAAGTCAAACCTGTTCTTGAAGGTCATATTACCTTTATGGATAAAGCATCTATGCTAGTTTCCCATATAGTTGATCCTCAACCAAGAGAGCGTATCTTAGATTGTTGTGCTGCACCAGGTGGCAAGTCCATGCATATGGCAAGTCTTATGAACAATACAGGGGCTATTATGAGTTGTGATATTTACGACCATAAATTAAATCTCATGAATCAGAATGCTGAGCGATTAGGTGTATCTATTATTTCTACTAAGCTTCAAGATGGTCGTCATCTACCTGATAATTGGAAAGAACAATTTGATCGTGTCTTAGTTGATGCTCCGTGCTCTGGTCTAGGTATATTACAAAAGAAATTAGATATGCGCTGGCGAAAAACAGAAGCTTTACTTAACGAACTGCCACCGTTACAGCTTGAAATATTAGAAAAAGCTTCTGAGATGGTTAAGGTTAATGGATATTTAGTATATTCCACATGTACTATAAATAGTGGTGAAAACGAGGATATTTTAGAAAAGTTTTTGGCAATTCATAAGAACTTTATCATCGATCCTGTATCATATAAAGGGGCACCACAAGCTATAGATGGTATGATTACAACCTATCCACCGCGAGATCATATGGATGGTTTCTTTATGGCTCGCATGAAACGCTTATCATAATATAAGAAATGGAGCACCATGATAGAATTATTGGGTAAGTCTTTAGAAGAATTACAATCTATCTTTAAGACCCATAATATACAAAAGTTTCGAGCGAAACAGTTAATTGACTATATGTATCATAGATATATTTTTGATTTTGAAGACATGACACAATTTCCGAAAGACTTGCGTCAATGGTTAGGTAATAATTGTGTTATTTCTTTACCTACATTAATTACAGAGTCTATTGCCCCTGACGGAAAGACTCGCAAAATTCTTGTAGAGATGACAGATCAAAGTCGTGTGGAAGCAGTTTTGATGGAACAACACTATGGTTATTCTGTATGTGTTTCCTCTCAAGTGGGATGTGCCATGGGATGTGTTTTCTGCGCTTCTACACAGGGTGGCTTATACAGAGATTTAACAGTCGCAGAAATCATTGGACAAGTTGTCATATTTGGGGCTCTTACTAAAGAGGAAATACACTCTATTGTCGTTATGGGCGCAGGGGAGCCGTTACAAAATTATGATAATGTATTACAAGCATTACAACTACTACATGATCCTATGATTTGTAATATTAGCTATCGTAAGATGACGATTTCCACTTGTGGTTGGGTTCCTAATATTTATAAATTAGCTGATGAAGGTTTTCCAATAACTTTGGCACTTTCATTACATGCTACAAATAATGAAGTTCGTCGTAGTATTATGCCTGTTGGCGCCCGTTATGAATTGACGGAAGTCTTAGATGCGGTAAAATATTATTATGATACGACACAGCGTCGTGTTACCTTTGAGTACATTCTCATAGATTCTGTAAATGCATCTATAGAGGAGGCTCATGCTTTGGGGCGAATATGTAAAGATTTCCCAAATTGTCATGTTAACTTGATCCCAGTTAATGGCAATGAACATATTGAATTATATAAACCATCTATTACGAATATGAATACATTTAAAGACATCGTTAGTTCCTATGGTGTATCAGTAACGGTACGAAAGGAAATGGGCGATGCAATCCAAGCCGCATGTGGGCAGTTAAAGGCTGCTCATGGTCGGAAAAAGGAGAATCATGAATAATTTTGTTGGTTTAAGTAAAATTGGGCTTGTGCGCCAGCGTAACGAGGACCGTTTCTTCATTGATGGCCATATTTGTGCTGTTACTGATGGTATGGGTGGCTATAGCGGTGGTGAAATCGCAAGTACCTATGCTGTAGATGAAATAAAAGAATATTTGTCCTCCCTTGAAACGATAGGTCAACAAGACTTATGTGATGCTATCATTCACGCTAATCAACGTATTGTAAATCGCGTTGCTTGTGAAGAACGTCTTGCTGGTATGGGTACTACTGCTGTAGTTACAGCTATAAATGGTAATCAACTTTACTGGGCAAGTGTTGGTGATAGTCGTTTGTATGTATATAGAGATGGTCATTTACGACAAATTACTACAGATCATTCTATGGTACAAGAATTATTAACAGCTGGAGAGATTACAAAGGATGAAATGCTAAATCACCCTCAACGTAATTTATTAACCCGCGCAGTTGGTGTTGATGAAATCTTAGAGGTTGATAGTGGTGTAGAATCTATTCTTCCCGGTGATCGTATTTTACTTTGCACTGATGGATTAAGTGGCTATGTATCCGATGATGTAATTGCCTCTGTATTACAATCAACGGATGATGATATGTTGGTTATTGAATCATTGATGGAAGCTGTATATGAAGTCGGAGCAGGAGATAATGTGACCATTGTGGTGGGAACAATCTAATCTAGAAATGGAGAAATAATGAGTACTATGAATATAAAAGGTATACTTCTAGATAACCGCTACCGAATTGTTGATAAAATTGGCGTTGGTGGAATGGCTGATGTATACCTTGGAGAAGATACCTTACTAGGTAGACAAGTAGCAATAAAAGTATTGCATGCTAATTTTGCAAATGATGATGAATTTGTGACTCGATTTAAACGAGAAGCACAAGCGGCAGGTAAATTAAATCATCCAAATATTGTAAATATGTATGATGTAGGTTTTGACCAAAATCTACATTACATTGTCATGGAATATGTAGATGGTGAAACCTTAAAAAAATATATAACTCGTCATGGAAGACTGTCTATAGATGAGGCTGTTAAATTCACTATCGCCATAGCTGAAGGCTTAGAACACGCTCATACAATGGGCATTGTTCATTGTGATATAAAACCACATAATGTTATTATTACCAATACAGGTCGCGTTAAAGTAACTGACTTTGGTATTGCTCGTGCAATAAATGCAACTAACACAGTTATGTATACGAATTCGATTTTGGGTTCTGCACACTATTTATCACCAGAGCAAGCTAGTGGTAAACCGGTAGATGGAAATACAGATATTTATTCACTGGGTGTCGTATTGTATGAAATGCTTACAGGTCGTGTACCATTTGAAGGGGAAACGCCAATTGCAGTAGCATTAAAACACGTTCGTGAGAAGGTAGAACCTCCAACTCGATATAATCCATCAATTCCTCCGCTTTTAGAAGCTGTTGTTATGAAAGCATTATCTAAAAATCCTGCAGATCGATTTGATTCTATCTCTGATATGATCAGTGATTTGCGGTTATCTCAAGGTTTTACGATGGGGAAAACACAACGTCATGAACCATATGATTTTGCTACACAAATGATTCCTGCGGTTGATCCTGAAGCACTTGAAGATCTTAGTATTATTCAAGAAGAACGTAAAGACGAGGGTAAAAAGAAGAGTATGTTAAGTAAAATTGCATCGATTCCACAAAAATACATCGTTCTAGGTGCTGCTGTCATTTTCTTAGTAGCATTTTTGGGTGCTTTCTTAAGCTACGGAAATTTCTGGAGTAATACAACAGTCGATGTACCTAATGTGGTAGGTAAACAAGTTTCTGTAGCAAAAAATATCTTAGAAGATAAACATTTGCGTGTGTCTACAAGTGAAGTTACGAATCCTGATGTGCCAGCTGGTCAAGTTATTTCTCAAACACCTGGGGCTGGAGAAAAGGTTAAAGAGCAAAGGACAATCCATCTTGTAGTTTCTAAAGGTATAGGCGATATTACGGTGCCAGATTTAACTGATTTAACTGTCGATCAAGCCCGTCAACGACTTAAAGATTTAGGTTTAGTTGTGGGGAAAATAACACAGCAATCTGTAGATGGTAAAAAAGATGGTGTAATTATTTCTCAGAGTCCTTCCGGAGATTCTAAAGTGTCTAAAGGGACAACTATTGATCTCGTTGTAAATAAAGCGAAGGCTAAAAAAGTCAAAGTACCTAATCTTGTTGGTATGACATTAAAAGATGCTCGTGATACATTGAGTAATATTCAACTAGGTGTAAACCAAGTATCTGGATCTGTGGAAGAAAAATCTGTGGTTATAGAGCAAAGTATTAAAGCTGGCGATGAAATTGACGAAGGCTCCACATTAAATCTTACGACTGAGTTCAAAGATGATAAAAAGAAATCTGAAAAGAAAGATGGAAACAGTGGTAATAAAACAACTGGTACTATAGATGTTACTGTACCAGCTGGTTCTAAAAATCAAGAACTTAAAATTGTTGTAAAGGATGATGAGGGTTCTGCCGTAATCTATGATGATACGAATAAACCTGGAGATCGTGTTGTTAGAAAAGTGTCTGGTGTAGGTAATGTACGTATTGAGGTGTATCTCAATGGTGCATTAGTGCAAGAAACTGCATTATAAGAGGTACTATGATTACAGGCATTGTTGTCAAAAATATGAATGGGTACTTTTATGTACAAGATGATACGGGTACTATACATGAATGTAAGGTTCGTGGCAGACTTAAGCAGGGTCGCTATAGTTTACTTGTGGGGGACCGCGTTACGATTTCAGAGGATGGATTCGTTGAATCCATCCACGAACGTCATAATTCAATGGTTCGTCCAGCAGTAGCTAATATTGACCAAGTTGTATTAGTTGTGGCTGCCCATGAACCAGATATTAATGAGCTATTACTTAATAAAATGCTCGTTATGATTGAACATGCGGATATACCTATCGTGCTATGTATCAATAAATGTGATCTGATGGATTCAGAGACGGAAACTATGGTTGATCTTTATAAATCAATTGGTTATAAGGTTTTGATGACATCCACATATAATATGACAGGCATCGATGATTTACGTCATGTGCTTCAACATAAGGTAACGGCTTTTGCAGGTCCATCTGGTGTTGGTAAGAGTAGTCTTTTAAACGCAGTAGACTCAAAATTTACCTTCCAGACTGGGGAGGTAAGTGATAAGATTAAACGTGGTAAACACACCACTCGTCACGCTTCCTTATATAGTTTAGATGCAGATTCTTTCATCATGGATACACCTGGCTTTAGCGCTATTGAATTTAATGATGTTTCCCTTGAAAGATTGCCTACTTTATTCCCAGAATTTGGTGAATATGTGGATGCTTGTAAATTTAATCCTTGCTATCATGAGCATGAACCAATTTGTGGAATTAAAGCTGCTTTAGAAGCTGGTCATATTCATCAAGGACGATATGATGCTTATATGTCTATACGTGATGATATAGAAAGTCAACGAAAGAGGTTTTAATATGATAAAAATTGCACCATCTATGCTTTCCGCAAATTTTGCGATATTAAGCGAAGAATTAAAATCTATTGAAGCAGCGGGGGCTGACTTACTACATATTGACATCATGGATGGACACTTTGTTCCTAATCTAACCTTTGGTGCTCCCATTGTGAAAGCAATTCGTCCATATACAAAATTGCCATTTGATGTGCATTTAATGGTTACTAATCCTGGTGATTATGTAGAAGAATTTGCAAAAATTGGTGTAGAATATTTTACTTTTCATCAAGAAACTGTACCTCATATGCATCGTTTGATTCAACATATTAAGCAATGTGGGATGAAGGCTGGTATAGCATTGAATCCTAGTACACCTGTATCTTTACTAGAAGATGTAGCTGCAGATTTAGATATGATTTTAATTATGTCTGTGAATCCAGGATTTGGAGGGCAATCTTTTATTAAGAATGCTATAAAAAAAGTTAAACAAGCTAAGATATTGTTAGAAGAAGTGGATAATTCAACGGCAGTTATTGAGGTAGACGGTGGTATTAACGATATTACTTGTGTACCAATTAAAAGAGCGGGTGCTACAGTTTTAGTTGCTGGTTCTGCAGTGTTTGGAACAGAAAATCGTGCAAGTATGATTGAATCCATTCGCAATAATTAAATAATTTAGCTTTAGGTATACTTATTTATGAAAAAAATTTAAAGATAGATTTATTATATGGATGATAGAAATACTGAAGTAAATTTAATTAAAATAAGGAGTGAGGAATTCTTTAAGAAATCCTCACTCCTTGCTTGCTTTTACCTTATTTTTTTGTTAAAATTATTGGGTATGAAAAATATGCACGTCAGTGGACTTCGGTACTGTGCCTAATTTTGGGTGACCCGAAGGATGAAGCGGCGGAGGTTAATTAACAGGAGGTGCCACAATGGCAGTAGTATCAATGAAACAATTATTAGAGGCTGGTGTACACTTTGGTCATCAGACTAGAAGATGGAATCCTAAAATGGCGAAATTCATCTTCACTGAGCGCAATGGTATTTATATCATTGACTTGTCTAAAACAGTTAAAAAAGTAGAAGAAGCTTACTCTTTCTTACGTGAAGTTGCTTCCCAAGGCGAAGTGATCTTGTTCGTAGGCACTAAAAAACAAGCTCAAGAAGCTATTAAAGAAGAAGCTGTCCGCGCTAACATGTTCTTCGTTAACGAACGTTGGTTGGGCGGTATGTTGACTAACTTCAAAACAATTGAAACTCGTATTAAACGTTTAAAACAATTGGAAGCTATGGCTGAAGATGGTACTTTTGAAGTATTGCCTAAGAAAGAAGTTATCGGTCTTCGTCATGAAATGGATAAATTGGAAAAATACCTTGGCGGTATCAAAGATATGCCTAAAATGCCAGGTGCTCTTTTTGTAGTTGATCCTAAAAAAGAAAAAATCGCTATTGCAGAAGCTAAAAAATTGGGTATTCCTGTAGTTGCAACAGTTGACACTAACTGCGACCCAGACGAAGTTGATTTCCCAATCCCAGCAAATGATGACGCTATCCGCGCTGTTAAATTGTTGGCTGGTAAAATGGCTGACGCTGTTCTTGAAGGTCGTCAAGGCGAATCCTTTGAAGAAGCATTAGATAACATGGTAGCTGATTCCGCAGAAATGGTTCGAGACGGTAAAGCTTAATCGTTGTCGTATTAGCATTTGAAAGATAAATCTATAACATATATAATTGGGGTAAGGACTATATCCTTACCTTAATTAATACTAGGAGGAACAAAATAATGGCAATTACTGCTGCTTTGGTAAAAGAATTGCGCGACATGACTGGCGCAGGTATGATGGACGCTAAAAAAGCATTGGTTGAGACTGACGGTAATATCGATAAAGCGGTTGACCTTCTTCGTGAAAAAGGTTTGGCTGCGGCAGCTAAAAAAGCAGGTCGTATTGCAGCTGAAGGTGTAGTACAATCCTACATTCATGCTGGTGGTCGTATCGGTGTTTTAGTGGAAGTTAACTGTGAAACTGACTTTGTTGCAAAAACTGATGATTTCCAAAATTTAGCACGTGACATCGCAATGCAAATTGCAGCTGTAAATCCTACATACTTGAACCGTGAAGAAGTTCCTACTGAAGTAATTGAACACGAAAAACAAGTATTATTGGAACAAGCTAAAGTAGAAGCTGAAGAAGACGTTAAAGCTGGTCGTAAACCAAAACCTGAAGCTGTTTTAGAAAAAATGGTTGCAGGTCGTATTGAAAAATTCTATAAAGAAAATTGCCTATTAGAACAAGTATTCATTAAAGATGGCGACAAAACTGTTACAGACATCATTAATGAAAGTATTGCAAAAATCGGTGAAAACATCAACGTACGTCGTTTTGTTCGCTATGGTTTAGGTGAAGGCATTGAAAAACGCCAAGATGACTTCGTAGCTGAAGTAATGGCATCTGTTGGTAAATAATTAAGAAACAATAAGAGAACACCGTACAGTGTTCTCTTATTTTGCAATAGAGGAGTAAAAATATGGCAAAGAGAAACTTTCGACGTATTGTTTTGAAGTTGAGTGGTGAAGCATTAGCAGGTGAACAAGGTTTTGGTATTAATCCAGATGTTGTTGAAGAATTTGCAAAAGAAATTGCTGCTTTAGCAAAATCCACTGATTTAGAAATCGCAATTGTTGTTGGTGGCGGTAACCTATGGAGAGGTTTAGCTGGTAGCAATCAAGGTATGGATCGTGCTACTGCTGACTATATGGGGATGCTAGCAACAGTGATGAACTCCTTAGCATTGCAGGATGCATTAGAGCAAGCTGGCGTAGATACACGTGTTCAAACAGCTATTGAAATGCAAGAAATTGCAGAACCTTATATTCGTCGTCGCGCTATTCGTCACTTAGAGAAAAAACGCATCGTAATCTTTGGTGCAGGTCTTGGAAAACCATACTTCTCTACTGATACAACGGCTGCATTACGGGCTGCTGAAATTGAAGCTGATGCGATTTTGATGGCGAAGAAATTTGCTGATGGTGTATATGATTCCGATCCTAAGACGAATCCTAATGCCGTTAAATTTGATGAATTAACATATAATGATATCATTACAAAAGAATTGAAAGTTATGGATGCTACATCTACGACTTTATGTAAAGATAACAATATTCCTATTATTGTATTTAGCATGGATATTCCTGGTAATATTACTAAAGCCGCTAAGGGTGAAGAAATCGGGACTATAGTTCGAGGAGAATAATTCATATGGAAATCAAAGAATTGTTGCAACAAGCAGAAGAACGCATGAATAAGTCTATTGAGGCTTTAAAACATGAATTCGCATCTATTCGTACAGGCCGTGCTAGCGTAGCATTGCTTGATAAAGTAATGGTTGACTACTATGGTAGTCAAACTCCAATTAATCAAGTTGCGAATATTTCCGTGCCTGAGCCTCGCATGATTGTTGTTGCGCCTTGGGATAAAACGATGATTGGTGCTATTGAAAAAGCAATTTTACAATCTGACTTAGGTTTAAATCCTGGTAATGATGGTGCACAAATTCGTTTGACTATTCCTCAATTAACTGAGGAGCGCCGTAAAGAAATCGTTAAAGTAGTTCATAAAAAAGCTGAAGATGCAAAAGTTGCAGTACGCAACATTCGTCGTGATGTAAATGATGCATTGAAAAAAGAAGAAAAAGCTAAAATAATTACTGAAGATGATGCTAAAAACGGTTTAGATGAAATTCAAAAGCTTACCGATGCTAAAGTTAAGCAAATCGATGAGTTAAAAGCAGTAAAAGAAAAGGACGTATTAGAAGTATAATGTTAGATTCTAATATCCTTATTGGAATACCATGGCAGCTTGCAAAGTCTCGTTTGCAGGCTGCCCATATTCCTTTTAAGGTAATGATTGGGGGATCTTTTAATCGCTTTTTTGAAATTGCGGATGAAGGATTTTATGTAGCACGTATTACAAAGGTTGATGAGTGTTTACATATATTATTATATAGACCAATGATTGCCAGTGACTTCGGAAATTCTGACGAGGTAGACTATGCTAAAGAAATTATTTAACCGTAAACAATCTGATACGCCTGTCATTGATAGCAATGTAATTCCAAAACATGTTGCTATTATTATGGATGGGAATGGACGTTGGGCTAAACGCAGAGGCATGCCGCGCTCCATGGGGCATCGTGCTGGTGCAGATGTATTAAAAGAAATTGTTATGGCTGCAGATGAAATTGGAATTAGAGCTCTTACGGTATATGGTTTCTCTACTGAGAACTGGAAACGTCCTGAACACGAAGTTTCTTTACTTATGGCTCTCATAAAAGAATACTTAAACAATAATGTTAAGTATATGCATGAACATAATGTACGCATTCGATTTATTGGTTTTATTGGGGCTCTTTCAGAGGAACTTCAAGAAATCATTCGCGATGCAGAATTATTAACTAAGAATAATACAGGCCTTACTTTACAGTTAGCGATTAACTATGGTGGGCGTGATGAAATAGTTAGAACTATCCGCGACATTACAAATTCTGTTGTGGATGGTACTATTACAATGGACAATATTACTGAAGAATATGTAAGTTCGCAATTATTCACTAAAGAGTTTAGTGATGTAGATCTGTTAATTCGTCCAAGTAGTGATTTTAGAATTAGTAATTTCTTGTTATGGCAACTAGCCTATGCTGAATTTTGGTTTACTGATTTGCATTGGCCAGATTTCACTAAGGAAACTTTATTAGAAGCTGTTGCGGCATATCAGAAACGAGAACGCCGATTTGGTGGCTTAAGTGATGAGGAATAAAAAATGTTAAAAACACGTGTTATTACCGCTGTTATAGGTTTTATTATTGCCTTAGGGGCCATTACATTAGGCGGATCTATATATGATGTTCTAATTACACTTTTAGCTTTATTAGGGTGGCGTGAGTTTGTATTACTTGGTAAAGCTAAACGTGTTCGGATATCCATTATATGGGGCTATATTAGCATTTTATTGCTAATGATTGCTTTTGCATGTCATCAGTATATTATAGCTATAGCTATTTTAGTATTAAGTTTATTCGCCAATTATATGTTGTGTACATTTGGTGAAAGCAAATATTCTATAGCTAGTGTATCTTTCAGTGTATTTGGATTACTCTATCTTGGTATTGGTATGATTTCATTGCTCATGATTCGTCATGATTCAATTTACATGTCTTTATCAATGCCTTTTGAACTGTATAATTGGGGAACAATTACACTTTGGCTATTATTGTTTACTACATGGGCTAGTGATACCTTTGCTTATTTTGCAGGCCGTGCCTTTGGTAAACGGAAAATAGTACCATCCATTAGTCCTAATAAAACACTGGAAGGCTTTATTGGTGGCTTTATTGGGTGTATTTTTACAGGTGTAGTATTTTCGTTTATCGTTGGTATTCCTTGGTGGATGGGTATCCATGTAGGTATGATTAGCGGTATATTAGCACCATTAGGTGATTTGTTTGAATCAAAGATTAAACGATTATGTAATGTAAAAGATTCTGGAACATTATTACCAGGTCATGGCGGTGTATTGGATCGCTTCGATAGCTTATTATTTGCAGCTCCCATTACATTAGTCTACATATTACTATTCTCGTACTAGTTTCATAGAGGTACACTTATGAAATACCTAAGTATTATTGGCAGTACTGGCTCAATCGGTACACAGACGCTTGATGTAGTGTCTCAACATCCAGATCAATTCAAGGTGGTTGCCTTAGTGGCACATCATAATATTGACCTCTTAGAACATCAAATTAAAAAATATGAACCTTTAGTAGCAGGTCTTGTAGATGAAAGTGCGTTTAAGGAATTACAAGCACGTTATACAGGTCCTACAAAATTGATAGGTGGTAAGGAAGCCCTTATTGCAGCGGCAACGATTCAAGAAGCTACGATGGTTATTACTGCTATTGTAGGTGCTGCAGGCATTGAGCCCACAGTAGAAGCTATAAAAAAAGGGAAGACTATAGGTCTTGCTAATAAAGAAACTCTTGTTGCTGGAGGCCCACTAATTACGTCGCTAGCTGAAGAACACGGGGTTCAAATTTTACCTATTGATAGTGAACATAGTGCTATATTTCAGTGCTTAGAAGGGCAAGGTCGTGACAATGTTGACTCTTTAATTGTTACTGCTTCTGGTGGCCCTTTACGTACATGGGATTCTAGTAAGATTCAAACTGCAACTGCTGCAGATTGTTTGCGACATCCTACCTGGAATATGGGCAATAAAATAACTATAGACTCTGCCTCCTTATTCAATAAAGGATTAGAGGTAATAGAAGCTCACTGGTTATTTGGCTTCGATTTTGATCATATTGATGTAGTAGTACATCCTCAAAGTATCGTTCATTCTATGATTCGTATGAAGGATGGTGCGATATTAGCGCAAATGGGAAATCCAGATATGCGTGAGCCTATTCAATATGCTTTAACGTATCCAAAACGTGAAGCTTTAAGTATTAATCATCTTGATTTTACTCAAACTCTACAATTGGAGTTTTTACCTCCACGATATGACGATTTCCCTGCACTTCGACTTGCATATGAGGTAGGGCGTGCTAGTGGATTTAAACCAGCTGTATTTAATGCAGCCAATGAAACGTCAGTATATGCGTTTTTAGAAGATAAAATCGCTTTTGGTGATATTTATAAAGTCGTTTCTTCTGTTCTTGAATCTATGGGATCAGAAGATGATTTTACATTAGATAATTTATTATCCATCGATAGATGGGCCCGTGAAAAGGCAACATCATTGATGTTATAGGAGAATATATGATTACGGCATTAGCCACAATATTTGTATTTGGTTTAATCGTGTTTATTCATGAGCTAGGCCATTTTATTACAGCTAAGATGTCAGGTATGCAAGTTGATGAATTTGCTATAGGTTTTGGACCAGCCATATTTAAAGTACAAAAAGGGGAAACTTTATATTCTATTCGTATAATTCCTCTTGGAGGATTTAATCGTATTGCTGGTATGACACTTGACGAGCCTCTTAATGAACGCTCTTTTTATAATAAACCTGCGTGGAAAAAATTTATCGTTATTTCCGCAGGGGCTGTATTTAACTTTATATTAGCCATTGTACTTTTCTTTGGCCTCAATGTTACTGTAGGAAATCTTACTTATACAAATGAACCTGTAATTGGTAACATTATTGCTGGTAGTTCTGCCGAACAGGCTCATTTAGAAGCTAACGATAGAATTATTACGATTGATGGCAAAAAAATTAGTACTTGGGATGATATTCGTCCTAGCTTACAAGGCACAGCAAACCATGGTGTAACTGTTGTTGTAGAGCGTGAAGGACAAACTATAGAAACTACGGTAATACCTAAAATGGAACAAGATAGTCCTAAGATTGGCATCTATCCTAGCTTTACTCGTGAAACTTATAGTATTGGTGAATCTTTGGGCCTTGCTATTAGCCGGACGGGGCAAACTATTGTTGCTATGGTCAGTGGGATTTACGATATGATTCGTGGCACACAAGCAGCCGAATTATCTGGTCCAGTAGGTATTTCGCAAATGGCAGGTACTATTGCACAATCAGGTTTTGCACCATTATTAAGCTTTGCTGCTTTTCTTAGTATTAACTTAGGGGTTATTAATCTTTTACCATTACCTGTTTTAGATGGTGGTCATTTGATTATTATCTTGGCGGAAGCTATAACAGGCCGTAGATTACCTGCTAAAGCCTTAATGTATATTCAAATGGTTGGGGTTGCCTTAATGGTAGCATTATTCTTATATGTAACAACGCAGGATATTTTCCGTTTACTATAAGACAGATGGGAGATTACAATGATTGTACGTAAACCAACAAATGGTATCTATGTAGGTATAGTTAAAATCGGCGATTATGCACCGGTAAGTATTCAATCTATGATTACTACGGATCCAGTCCATACAGAGGAGGCAATTACGGAAATTAATCGTTTAGCAGAGGCCGGTTGTGAACTGGTTCGTGTCGCAGTTCCGACAATGGCATCTGCAAAGGCTTTAAAAGCTGTTAGAGCCGGCATTTCAATCCCTTTGATTGCTGATATTCACTTTGATTATAGATTAGCTTTAGAAGCTATTGAAAATAATGTTGATGGATTGCGCATTAACCCAGGAAATATTGGTGGTGAAGATAAGGTTTTAGCCGTTATTGAAAAGGCAAAACCTAAACAAATCCCAATTCGCATTGGTGTTAATGCAGGGTCTTTACCAAAGCACATTCTCGATGCTCATGGAGGTCATCCTACTGCGGACGGTATGGTTGAAACTGCTTTAGAACATGTAAGAATACTAGAGAAACTTGATTATCGTCAAATGAAATTATCTATTAAAGCCACGGAAGTGCCTTTAATGGTAGAAGCATATCGTAAATTATCCGATAAGATTCCTTATCCGTTACATTTAGGTGTTACAGAAGCTGGTACTATTAAACAAGGCACTATTAAATCTGCTATGGGTATTGGTGCTTTACTTCTTGATGGTATTGGTGATACCTTACGGGTATCTTTAACGGGTGATCCAATTCACGAAATTGAAGTAGGTCGAAGTATTTTAAGTAGCTTAGGGTTAAGAAGCTTTGGAGCCACTATGATATCTTGTCCTACATGCGGTCGCTGCCAAGTAAACTTGTTTGATATGGCTGGTATTGTAGAAGAACGTTTAGCATCCATTAAAGCGCCTATTAAGGTTGCTGTTATGGGGTGTGTTGTAAATGGTCCAGGGGAAGCTCGTGAGGCTGACTTTGGTATCGCTGGTGGTGATGGTCAAGGTATCATTTTCCGTAAAGGGGAAGTTATTAAAACTGTACCAGAAGCCGAATTAGTAGATACATTGTTTAGAGAAATTGACCAATATTTAGAAAATTTAAATGAGGAGTCTTTATGTTAGCCACTAAATTATATGCACCTACATTGCGTGAGGTTCCATCTGACGCTGATGTAGTAAGCCAACAGCTTATGCTTCGCGCTGGTTTTATGCGTAAAACTGCAAATGGTTTATATAGCTTTTTACCATTGGGTTGGAGAAGTATCAAAAAGATTGAAGCCATCGTACGTGAAGAAATGGATCGTGCTAGTGCTCAAGAAATTATGATGCCAATTTTACAGCCTGCAGAAATTTGGAAAGAGTCTGGCCGTTGGAAGGCATATGGCGCAGAAATGATGCGTATCAACGACCGTCATGATAATGAGTTTTGTCTAGGACCAACACATGAAGAGATGATTACAACTCTCGTTAAAAATGAGATCAATTCATATCGTCAGTTACCAGTCAATTTATATCAAATTCAAAGTAAATTCCGCGATGAACGTCGTCCTCGTTATGGTTTGATGCGCAGTCGCGAATTTATTATGAAAGATGCTTATTCTTTTGACGTAGATGAAGCAGGCTTAGAAGAATCTTATAAGTCTATGTACGATGCATATACTCGTATCTTTAATCGTTGTGGACTTACATTCCGTCCAGTAGAGGCTGATAGTGGTGCCATCGGTGGTAGTGGTACTCATGAATTTATGGCTATCGCTGAAGCAGGTGAAGCAGATATCGTATATTGTACTAAATGCGATTACGCTGCCAATATCGAAATCGGTAAGCCTGGCATCATAAAACAGGATGAAGAAGCTCTTCAAGAGTTATCCGTTGTAGATACTCCTAATGCTAGCACTATTGAAGCTGTTGCGGAAATGCTAAACTTACCACTACATAAAACTATTAAAGCTGTAGTGTTCTCTATTGATGGTAAAGTGGTATTAGCCATCGTTCGTGGCGATCATGAAGTAAATGAAGTTGCCGTACAACATGCCGTACTTGGTTCTGTAGAGCCTGAGATGGCTACATCAGAAGAATTGGAAAAAGTAGGTTTAACAGCTGGCTTTATTAGTCCTGTAGGATTACAACAAACAGATGAATTTGCTATCGTTGTGGATGAGTCTGTTATGGAAACTTACAATGTTTGTGGTGGCGCTAATAAAAAGGATGCTCACTACGTAAATATCAATCCTAAACGGGACTTTAATGTAGCAGACATTATTGTTGCTCCAATTCGTTTGATCACGAAGGACGATGTGTGTCCTAAATGTGGTGGTGCTTTAGAACATGCTAAAGGCATCGAAGTAGGTCAAGTATTTAAATTGGGTACCAAATATTCTGAAGCATTACAAGCTACATTCTTAGATCAAAATGGTCGTCCTAATCCAATGATTATGGGTTGCTATGGTATCGGTGTATCTCGTACACTAGCTGCTGCTATTGAGCAATATCACGATGAAAATGGTATTATTTGGCCGCGTTCTATCGCTCCATTTGAAGCAGTTATTGTGCCAATTAATGCAAAAGACGAAGCATTAATGTCTACTAGTCATACTATTTATACTGCATTAAAAGATGCTGGTGTTGATGTATTGCTTGATGATCGTAAAGATCGTGCAGGCGTTAAGTTTAAGGATGCTGATTTGATTGGTTATCCACTTCGCATTACAGTAAGTAAAAATACTCTTGAAAATAATGAAGTAGAAATTCAAATTCGTAAGTCTGGAGAAGCACTTCCTTGTGCTATTGATTCTGTAGCCACAAAAGTTGCAGAGTTACTTCAAAACTTATAATAAAATTGCGATTCTAGTGAATACTCATTAGGATCGCAATTTCTCTTTATAAACTTGAATTAATGGACTAAATCAGTCATAATTAAATAATAGGATATTTATAATGGGAGGTAGTATATGCTTGTAGATTTTCATATGCATTCCGTTTTTTCGGATGGTGTTGAAACGCCTAAAGAGTTGTTACGTCATGCCTTAGACTGTAATGTATCTATGATGGCTTTAACCGATCATGATGAAATAGATGGCATTCAAGCATTGCGTGCTGCTCAAAAAGAATTAGATCCTAATGAATCTATTAAAATTGTAAATGGCTGTGAATTTAGTGCTGATTATAAAGATAAGTCTATTCATATTTTAGGGTATTGCTTTGATGAAACTAATAGAGAATTAAACGATTTTATTACTTTTTTTAAAAGAAAACGTGAAGAACGTATCGATGAAATCATTAGACGCTGTAATAATGAAGGCTATCACATTACAAAAAAAGAGCTTATCAAACAATTTCCTGATACTAAGGCTTATGGGCGTCCACATATTGGTAAACTTTTAATTGATGGTGGTTATGCTAAGGATATTAATGATGTTTTTAAAGGCATTTTACGAAAAGGTAGTCCTTGCTATGTGCCTAAGGTAAAAGTAGAGGTTCAACATATTATCGATATCATTCATAAAGCAGGTGGACTTGCCGTTATGGCTCATCCTAAATTGGTTACCAGTGATGAATATGTGTTGGAAATGTTAGATTATAATTTTGATGGTATTGAGGTATATCATTCAAAACATAATGATGATGATGTAGAAAGATATAAAGCATTAGCTAAGGATTATAACCTCTTTATTACGGGTGGTTCTGATTATCATGGGATTCCAGAAAAAAAACCTGATAAGTTTGGTGATTACTTAGTATCCGGTGAAGATGTATCAGAATTTATTAGTTTATTATAAATATGAGGTAGACTATGGAAGTCATTGCATTTGTAGGTAGTAGTGGCACAGGTAAGAGTCATCGTGCACTCGTAGTTGCTCATGAAAATAAAATTGAATGTATTATCGATGATGGTATTTTGATTCATGATAATAAAATCGTGGCTGGCTTTTCTGCAAAAAAAGAGTCTAGTCGATTAAAAGCTGTTCGACGCGCTATTTTCCAAGATGAAGTGCAAGTTAAGTCCGTACGTGAACAACTAGATAAGATTAAACCTAATAAACTTATGATTATCGGTACCTCTGATAATATGGTGAAGAAGATTACTAAAGCTTTAGGTTTGCAAAATCCTGATCGTTATATTCGCATTGAAGATGTTGCAACACCTAAGGAAATTGAAAAGGCACAACATGCACGTTTGAAAGAAGGCAAGCATATTATTCCTGTGCCCACAATGGAATTAAAGCCGCACTTTAGAGGTTATCTAATCGATCCAATTAAAACCATGTGGCGTCGCCGCACTTTGAAGAAACAAGACCAAGATACATTAGGTCAAATTGGTTCTGAAGGTTTTGAGCGTTCTGTTGTACGTCCTGCTTTCAGTTACTATGGTAGACTCACTTTTGATGATGAAGTAATCATTAAATTGATTAGAAATGGGTTAAAAAAAGTAGCTGGTGTCGATGAGACCAGTATAATTTCTTTTAAAAAAAGCGACAAAGGTCAAAACGGTCTTGTTGTTGATATGGCTGTAGTTATTGAACATGGATATCCTGTTAAACCATTGATGCAACAGGTACAAAAATCTGTTCGCAATGAAATTGAATATATTACCGGCATGTCTATTGAACGTATGTCCATTAAAGTTAAGAATATTATTGAAACAAAACGTAAGATTGTTAAAGTTTAGGAGTTAGAATGAAGTCTTATTATATTTATACCTATGGTTGTCAAATGAATACCGCCGATTCTGAGCGCTTATCCCATCAGCTAGAGTCTGTTGGATATACGCCAACAGAGGAAGTTGAAACTGCAGATTTAATTTTGTTAAATACTTGTGCAGTGCGCGAAAATGCAGAAACTAAAGTTTATGGCCGCATAGGTGAACTAAAAAGACTGAAACGTAATAATAAAAACTTGATTATCGCCGTTACAGGATGTATGGCTCAAAAAAATCAGGCAGAAATGTTTAAACGAGCTCCACATATTGATATTGTATTAGGTACTCATAATATTCAACATATTAATGAGATGATTGAAGAGGTACAACGCGGTCACACGCATCAAATCAGCGTAGATATGGATAACACTGTATTACCTGAATTAGAAGCAAAACCAAATGGCTCTTTTTATGCATGGGTACCTATTATGAATGGTTGTAATAAATTTTGTACCTATTGTATTGTTCCCCATGTACGTGGTAGAGAAATTAGCCGTCCTGTAGAGGCCATTGTTAAAGAGGTTACAGAACTAGGGGCTAAAGGATTTAAAGAAATCACTTTATTGGGGCAAAATGTAAACTCTTATGGCCTAGATTTTAAAGATGGTACAGATTTTGGTACATTAGTTGATGCTCTTGATGGTATTCCAGGTATAGAACGTATTCGCTATATGACGAGTCACCCTCAAGATATGAGTAAGTCTATGATAGATGCACTTGGTAGATCTTCTAATATTGTTACGCATTTACATTTACCAATTCAATCTGGTTCTGACCGTATTCTTAAAAAAATGAACCGCCATTATACGGTGGAGCATTATAAAGAATTGCTTTCTTATTGTCGTGAAAAAATAAAAGATGTAGTGGTGACTACGGATATCATCGTAGGCTTTCCAGGAGAAACTGAGGAAGATTTTCAAGCTACATTACAGTTATTAAAAGATGTACGCTATGATATGGCTTATACGTTCATCTACTCTAAGCGTTCTGGGACGCCAGCTGCGACTATGGATGATCAAATTCCTGAAGAGGTTAAGCGTGTTCGTTTACAGACATTGATGGATGTACAAAATGAAATTTCTTATGAACTAAATAAACCTATGGAAGGACAAGTATTTGATATTATTATAGAGGGACCAAGTCCTCGTGATGAAGATATGTGGTTCGGTCGTACGTCTGGTAATAAAATGGTTTTATTCCCAAAAGACGAGTCCTTATCAATCGGTCAAACTGTACCAGCTTATATCGATAAAGCTCAAACATGGGTTTGTTATGGTAGTATTTTAAAATAAACGATTAGAATTAAAAAGAACTCGTCACTATTATGTTAACTCTAAGGTTAGATTTTTTATCTAAAATTAGTGTGTCAAACATATGGTGACGATGTGCTTTTTTTATCATAGATACTGATTAGAAATCATGTGTGTTATAATAATAGAATAATATAAAAGTTGTATATTGATGACTTTCATAGGTATGAAGACCATTTAGATATCATATTTTCTATAAAGAAGGTGTAACTATGAATTTAGATTTAAACGCTGTAGGCGAAACGGCATTATTGACACTATATGCGAGAGCAAAAGATTACGAGTCTGTACAATCCGTATTGAAGGATAAAAAATCCTGGGAGATTATAAATCAGATTGAGTATGATTTTGATCAATTTAAAGATGTTAAGATGTCCTATTATGGTATTTTAGGACGGGCTAAAGTTATCGATAATGAGATACGAAAGTTTATATCTCTTTATCCAGATTGTATCGTCGTATCATTAGGTGCCGGTTTAGATACTATGTTTTATCGAGTCGACAACGGTTATATTGATCGGTATAATATCGATTTTGCCGGAGTAATTGAGGCACGTTCACAATTTTTTGAGCCTCATGAACGAGTACATAACGTAGTGAGCTCTATAACTGATGAATTGTGGACTAAAAATATTGAGATAAATGGCCGAAAACTATTGCTTGTTAGTGAAGGGGTAGTTATGTATCTTACACTGGATGAAATGAAGCAATTCTTAGGATTACTGACTGATTCTTTTGAAGAATTTACCTTATATCTTGATATGATTTCTCCTTACGTGGCAAAACGTAGTAAACAACATGATATGCTCAGTAAAATGGATGTTACTTTTCAATGGGGAACTAAGGATGGTCATGAAATTGTAGATATGAATCCTAAACTTAAACAAACTGCACTGATTAATTTTACAGGAAGTATGTTGTCCTTAGCGCCTATTATTTATAAATTGTTGTATCCGTTCATATATTTGTTCAATAACCGCATGGGTATATACGAATATAAGCGGAATCTGTGATATGACTCATAATATATGAGGTGAAAATGAGTAAAAAGCAAACACCTATGATGGAACAGTATTTAGATATTAAATCTAGATACTCTGAAGAATTACTGTTCTTTCGCTTAGGTGACTTTTATGAATTATTTAATGATGATGCTTTAGTTGCATCTCGTGAACTTAATATTACCTTAACAGGTCGACCTACAGGAGATGAGGAACGCACACCGATGTGTGGCGTTCCTTTTCATGCTGCTGAAAGCTATATAGAAACGCTTGTAAAAAAAGGATATAAGGTTGCTATTTGTGAACAATTAGAAGATCCTAAAGCAGTTAAAGGTATTGTTAAGCGCGATGTTATTAAAGTTGTTACTCCTGGTACAGTAATGACAGAAAATGGCAACGATGCACGGTCAAATAACTTTTTATCATTATTTTATATGGTAAAAGATGCGTGGATTCTTGTGTTTTCCGATGTATCTACAGGAGAAGTTATTTGGCATCGCATTACAAATTGTGAAAAACGTAGTGATATGTATGATGCACTCAGCATGTATCGACCAAGTGAAATCATATTGCCTGAAGGAACGATATTACCACAAGATATTCGAGATTTTATTGAAAATCAATTTAGTAATGTCGTATTTTCTCCTTTTTCTACATACTATACACAGCGTGAAGTAGCTGAAAAAGCTGTCACTCACTTTGGTGATTTAGGCCTTATGGAAGAGGATGTATGGGAAGCTTTAGGTTATATGCTTTTATATTTAGAAGATATAATTAAGTCTGAAATTTCTCATATCAACTATGTACATCAATTAAGTGTAGGTAATCGCCTCATTCTTGATACATCTTCTTTGCGTCACCTTGAAATTACACACAATTTACGTGATGGTGGTCAAAAAGGTACTTTACTTGATGTGCTAGATCGTACCTTGACACCAATGGGAGCACGCCTTTTAAAACAATGGCTTGAAAGCCCGTTAACTGATGTAAATCAAATTCAACGTCGCCAAGCGGCCGTGGCAGAACTCATTACACGCGGTGCTGAACGCTCTCATATTCGTAGCTTTTTAGATTGTATTTACGATTTTGAACGCATTGTAGGTCGTGTTGAAACCGGATCGGTATCTCCAAGAGATTTAACAGCACTTCGTGAATCATTAGCAGTTTTACCGGATATTAAGAATGTATTAAGTACATCTTCAAGTTTAGCTTTAACGTCGATTAATGAACGCATTCAAGATCATAAAGATATTTATGACTTATTATGTCGTGCTATTGCAGAGCAACCAGCGTTGACATTAAAAGATGGTCGAGTTATTAAAGATGGCTTTAATGCTGATTTAGATGAGCTACGTTCTTTAGCGACTAATAGCGAGCAATGGCTTGCCAAGATGGAAGCGGATATTAAAGAAGCTACAGGGCTTTCAAAAATTAAGACTGGTTATAATAAAGTGTTTGGTTACTATTTTGAAGTATCACATAGTAAATCAGAACAAGTGCCAGACTATTTTATTCGAAAACAAACCTTGGCCAATGCTGAACGTTATATTACACCTGAGTTGAAAGAGTTTGAAATTAAAATTCTCAGTGCAAAAGATAAAATTATTGCGTTGGAGCACGAACTATATCAACAATTGCGTAATGATATTAAACTGGTTATCAAAGAGGTACAAGAAACGGCTCGTGCCCTTGCAGACCTTGATGTATTATGCTCATTAGCATTAGTCGGATACGAAGAAAACTATATTTGTCCAACTATTGTTATGAATGGTCAAATCAATATTCGCGATGGTCGCCATCCGGTTATTGAAAAGTTTTTAAAACGAGAGGTGTTCGTACCAAATGATATTGTTCTAAATCATGATGATGAGGAATTCTTACTCATTACAGGCCCTAATATGGCAGGTAAATCTACTTACATGCGTCAAGCTGCTATTTTAATGATTATGGCACAGATTGGTTCCTTTATTCCCGCTCGTGAGGCCTCTATCTCTCCTGTAGATCGTATTTTTACACGTGTTGGTGCTAGTGATGATATTTCTACTGGTCAAAGTACGTTCATGGTGGAAATGAAAGAGGTAGCTTATATCTTAGAGAATGCTACTCACAATAGCTTGATTATTCTTGATGAAATTGGTCGGGGGACGAGTACCTTTGATGGCTTAAGTATTGCACAAGCCGTAGTGGAACATATTTGTAAGCACATTCATAGCAAGACTTTATTTGCAACGCACTACCATGAATTGATTTGCTTAGAAGAAAACTATAGTAAATTAAAAAATTATACAGTAGCTGTTAAAGAAAAAGGGAAAGATGTTGCCTTTTTGCGCCGTATCATCAAAGGTGGTGCTGATCGCAGTTATGGTATTCACGTAGCTAGACTGGCAGGCCTACCTAATTCTGTATTAAAACGAGCTGAAGTGATTTTGGAATCGTTGGAAGATCAAAGTCACGATGCAAGTGACTTAAATAATCGAGTTATGGGGGCTCAACTTACTAATGTAGCAAAACCAGCTGTTAAGCAAGTTAGTGATTCCCCACTAGGAAATTTATTTACACATTCCGTAGTAGATAGCTTATTGGAAGTCGATGTAATGAGCATGACTCCAATTGAAGCATTAAATAAATTATATGAACTACAAGAGGAGGCTCGTAAAGGAGGTGGGAAATAATGGCAACCATTCATGTATTGGATGAAACGACAATCAATAAAATAGCTGCCGGTGAAGTCGTTGAACGTCCCGCATCAGTTATTAAAGAGCTCATAGAAAACTCTATTGATGCGTCAGCTACCAATATAGAGATTGAAATCGGTGATGGCGGTGTAGCATACATGCGTATTACCGATAATGGCATTGGTATGACGGAAGAGGATGCTCGCTTGGCGATTCTACGTCATGCAACCTCTAAGATTCAACAAGTAGAGGACCTCTTTGATATTGCGTCCCTAGGCTTCCGTGGGGAGGCCTTGGCTAGTATTGCCTCTGTATCTCATTTCTCTTTAATCACTCGTAAAGCAGACTCTGACTTGGGAACTCGTATTACTGTTGATGGAGGCACTTTTACCGATTGTATTCCTTATGGTGCGGCACCAGGTACGACTATCGAAATTCGAGATTTGTTTTATAATACGCCGGCTCGTCGTAAATTCTTAAAAACTGAGCGTACAGAAGCCTCTAAGATTCAAGATATCGTGGGGAAATTAGCACTAAGTAATCCACATATCTCTTTTAAGCTTATCGTCGATGATCGGGTGTCAATTATTACACCAGGAAATGGTAATATTAGTGATACTGTAGCTTCATTATACGGATATAAAACCAAGGATGATATTTTTACAGTTGCCTATGAAAGTGACTCCATTTATATCGATGGCGTAGTGAGTAAGCCGACACTTCTTAAAAGCACAAGGATATGGCAGACCATCATCGTCAATAATCGAGTGATTTCTGATAAAACTATAATGAAGGCTATCGATAATGCATACCATGCACTTTTACCGAAAAATGGTCATCCTTTGGTGGTATTAAATATTACTGTGCCTGCGGGAATGGTTGATATAAACGTACATCCTCGCAAGAGTGAAGTTAAATTCTCAGATGATAAGATTATATTTAAAGCCGTTTATCACGGTATCTTAAATGCTCTAAATAATCCACTCCATGAGAGATACGAACGAGAGTCATCATCTTATATGACTGGTACAGCTGCTAATATATCTGATGATAATGGTAATACTACTGATAGTAGTAACAGTAGTATAAATAATAGTTTTAGTTCTGATAGAACATCCTTACATGGTAATAGCACTTATGATTCTTACAGAGCACCTTCTGCTGTACATGATGAGATGCAGTCTGCAGAACATATAGCCACAGCTATAGATTATGATAAAGTCTTTGGTGGACGCCGTACAAAAGGCTATGAAGTTTTGCGCGATAAAACTTCACAGTTTGTGGAGAATCTCAAAACTAAGGGGTATACACCACCTGCACCAAAGACAACTTATGAACAATCATCCTTTATAGATGAAAGTTTTGACGCTGTTCCTAAGGAATATACTAGTTATACTAAAGAGGATATAGAACGTTTTAAATCTTTATCTCATGACATCCGTGAACAAGATGTGGAGGAACGGACAATTCAAAACTCTGGCTTCCTACCTATGGGCCAAGTTGCGTCTTGTTATATATTAGCTAAAAAAGGTGATGATCTGTATATCATAGATCAACATGCGGCGCATGAGCGTGTGCGTTATGATAAGTTGTGTAAATCTTCTGAATCGATTCCTATGCAATCTATTTTGGTTCCTCAATATAATGAGGCCACAGATGATGAAATGAATTTAGTAGAGGAAGAACGAGAAACATTACTTGATCTTGGCTTTGATGTAGAATTGGGTGGTCCTACTAAAATAAAACTTGTGGGAGCCCCTGTAGATTTAGTAGAGTCAAAAGCATTTGAAATTCTCCAATATGTATTTTCTTACTTACATGATCATCAACAACCTACTAAGGCTCAATTACGACATGAAATGTTAGCCTATGCATCTTGTAGAGGAGCCATCAAGGCAGGTCATAATTTAAATATGTATCAAATGACTACCTTAATTGAGGACTTATTTAATACCGAAAAACCATATGTATGTCCTCATGGTCGTCCTACGATAATAAAATTTACGCCTGATGAATTAGGTAAATTATTCTTACGGTCTTAATATGAATATATTAACTACAGCTCAAAAATCTAATGAGGCCATTCAAGAGGAAGCCAAAGCTTTGGCTTCCTCTATGCATATGACCTATATAAAACGAGGTAAAACATCGATACCAGCCTTATTCTCTAAGTATCAATGCGAATATATTGCGGTTCTTGCCGGTTCTGGATTAACGATTCATTTTCCAGAAAATCAACAACATACCTTTCATTTGTCTATGGCTCAATTGCGTATACTACGTTTACAGCGTGGAGAAGGGGAGCATTTAGTTAATGCTATTCAGACAATACTAAATGCTAATGAAATAAGTGATAAAGAAGAATTTTCGTTTCTTGATTGTACAATTGGCCTTGGTAGTGACAGTATTGTCGTGAGCTATGCTTTTCCTCAGGCTCAAATAAAAGGCCTAGAAGGGTCTTTCCCTATATGGCTTGCCACATCGTATGGTTTAGCTCATTATTCTCATAATGTGAAAAGTGTGACGGACGCATTACGTCGTATTGAGGTAAGTCATGATACCTTTGAAAATTATCTATCTAATTTACCAGATGGTAGTATAGATATTATTTATTTTGACCCCATGTTCGAAGTACCTGTAGAGGATAGTCCTCAATTTAAACCACTTCGTGGACATACTGTGGAAAGTCATATTGATGATACAATCATGGAGGAGGCTATGCGTGCTGCCTTGTGTGGTGTTATCATTAAAGAACGACCGTTTAGTTCTGTTTTTCAGAAGTATCCACCTCATCAATGGGTGGGCGGAAGATATAGCCGCATAGGCTATGGTGTATATATGAAGGAGTTATTGTGAATCCCTTAATTACCATCGTTGGACCTACAGCGGTAGGCAAAACAGAACTTACCTTGGACTTAGCAGAACAGCTGCATGCTGAGGTTATTTCTGGTGATGCTTACCAGGTATATAAACAACTTAATATTGGTACCGCTAAACCATCGCTAGATGAACTTAATCGGGTGAAACATCATCTCATCGATATACTGGAACCAAATGACTCATATTCGGTATCTATTTTTCAAGATCAAGCCAAAGAAATAATAGCAAGATTAAAAGATAGAAATATTCTTCCTATTCTGTCTGGTGGTACAGGGCTTTATGTTCAATCATTATTGGAGAACTATAACTTTAATGATGTTAAGCCTGATGAAAGTTTACGAGCAGAACTAGATGAGCTATATAATACCAAAGGTATTGAAGGCTTACGAGAATATGCTTTTACTTTAGGAACAGAACATAATATAGAAATTCAATATAGTGATAAGCATCGCTTATATCGAGCTATTGAGATCTTGCACTATGGTGATGTAGATTCGTTACGAAATCAAACTAAAGCTGGTTTATCTTATAAAGGGCCTGTTATCGGTCTCATGAGAGACCGTGATAAACTATATGAGCGCATCAATTTACGGGTTGATATGATGTTTGATGCAGGCTTGGTTGAAGAAGTGGAACAACTCATAAAATCCGGTGTGAAGCCAGATTGCCAAGCATTTAAAGGTATTGGCTATAAAGAAGTTGTAGACTATATAAATGGCAGTATAACATTAGATGAATGTAGAGATTTGATCAAGAAAAACACGCGTCATTTTGCGAAGCGCCAAATCACTTGGTATAAGCGCATGCCATATATTGAATGGATTCATATTGATAATAATACATCTAAAGATTTTATATTTAATAAAGCTATGGAATTAATTCGTAGAGAAGGATTAGCATGACATTAGAAGAAATACGCAGTAAAGCCCTTGAAATGGCTGAACCTGAATTTAAAAAGTTTGAACCTATTGCATTGGCCAATACAAAAAAGGTATTGAAAGCTTTTAAAGAATGCCAAGTATCTGATTATCATTTTACGGGCACAACTGGTTATGGTTATAACGATATAGGTCGTGAGAAATTAGATGAAGTATTTGCCTATGTATTTAAAGGTGAAAAGGCCATTGTACGACCGCACTTTGTTTCTGGTACACATGCATTAGCAACGACGCTAATTTCTTTGATGGGAAATGGTTCTAAAGGTACTGAATTTATATATGCTGTTGGGGCTCCTTACGATACGATGCAATCTGTTATCGGTGCATCTCGTGAAGTGCGTGGTTCTTTAGTAGAAAAAGGCTTTACCTATACAGAGGTATCTTTGAAAGATAATACCTATGATGTAGATGCCATTGCTAAAGCTGTTAATGATAATACTAGAGTAGTGGTTATTCAACGTTCTCGCGGCTATAGCACACGTGAGCCATTATCTATCGCAGATATTAAGATTATTGTAGACGCTGTAAAAGCTAAAAATCCGAATACAATTTGTTTCGTAGATAATTGTTATGGAGAGTTTACAGAGCTTCAAGAACCTTTAGAGGCTGGTGCGGATATCATGGCGGGTTCGCTCATCAAAAATGCGGGAGGTGGTTTAGCACCCACAGGTGGTTATATCGTAGGTCGTGAAGAGCTTGTAGAAGATGCAGCGTATCAATTGACGGCTCCTGGCTTAGGTGATCATATGGGTTCTTATGCACCTGGGTATCGTTTGTTTTTCCAAGGCTTATTTATGGCACCTCACGTAGTATTACAGGCGCTTAAAGGCGCTGTGTATACTGCAGCTGTAGGTGAGTTATTAGGTTATGATGTATTCCCTAAGGTAGATGCAGATCGTTATGATTTGATTCAAGCTATTAATCTGAAAAATGGAGAAGAAATGGAGCATTTTTGCGTAGGTATGCAGGCTTACTCTCCTGTAGATGCTCATGTACATCCAATTCCTGGTGATATGCCTGGTTACGAAGATAAAATCATCATGGCTGGAGGTACATTTGTACAGGGGTCATCTATTGAGTTGAGTGCAGATGGTCCTGTACGTCCTCCATATACGATTTTTATGCAAGGTGGTCTAGTATTTGAACATTCCATGCTTGGTATTTTAGGCGCCGCTGAAGAGTTATTAAAACATAGATAATATTTAGAATCTCTTTCTTTTAGAGAAGGGGGTTCTTTTTATTTCAAATCTTTTCAATGTACCTATTTCTAGGCTATAATATAAGTTGCTATAATTTTATAGCAATACTACTCGGACTTTTACACCGAACTAGTGGTTTACACGTCAGGCTTTCACCCTGATTAGTTTTATGATCAAGCGATCATTAAAAGGAGAAAGTATGGAAAAAGTTATCGCTGTAGCTATGAGTGGCGGCGTAGACAGTTCTTTAACTGCTGCAATGCTACTAAAACAAGGCTATAAAGTATTTGGTATTACTCTATGGTTATGGGTGAGTGGCACGCCCTATGATGAGGTGCCTCTTGCCGTAACAGATGCTAAGAAAATGTGTGATTTTCTTGGTATCGAGCATCATGTAATCGATGCTCGTGATGTATTCTACGAAAATGTAGTAGATTACTTTGTAAAAGAATATGCCTATGGTCGTACGCCAAATCCTTGTGTATTTTGTAACAAAAATATTAAATTTGATTTGATGCTTAACCGTGCTCTTGAACTCGGTGCCACCCATATGGTTACTGGTCATTATGCACAAGTTAATTATAATGAAGAAACGGGTTTGTATGAGTTACATAAAGGTGTTGATCCTACAAAAGATCAAAGTTATGTTATGTACAATATGAACCAACGTATTTTGAGTCATCTTATGTTCCCATTAGGTGGTCAATGTAAGACTGAAACACGTAAATTAGCTGCTGAATATGATTTACCAGTAGCTAAGAAACCAGATAGTGTAGATATTTGTTTCTTGCCTCATGGAAACTATCAAAAGCTGGTGGCAGAAGAAATGAAGGGAAAGCCAGAGTCTGGTAATATCGTTACCGAAGATGGTGAAGTGTTAGGTAAGCACAATGGCTTATTTAATTACACTATTGGTCAACGTAAGGGACTTGGTATTGCGTATAAGTACCCATTATATGTTATTGGTTTTAATGGTGACCGTAACGAGGTCATCGTAGGTCCTAACGAACGACTCTTTACAAATCGAATGATTTGTAAGTTTTATAACTTCTTAGATGATACCATTCATAAAGAATTGAAGGTACAAGGTAAGATTCGCTATGCAGCTAATCCTTCTCCTTGTACAGCACGTATTTTAGATGACGATACGATGGAGGTTATCTTTGAAGAACCACAACGGGCTATTACCCCTGGTCAGTCCGTAGCCTTTTATAATGGCACTCAATTATTGGGAGGTGCTGTTATCGATCGCGTATGTTAGAAAGGAGAATGCAAGTTCTTTGAACTTGTTTATATAGTATGTCAACGAAAAAGATTCGAAACTTCTGTATTATAGCCCATATCGACCATGGTAAATCTACCATCGCTGATAGATTAATTGAATATACTGGTACATTACAAAAACGTGAAATGGAGGCTCAAGTTTTGGATTCCATGGACCTCGAACGTGAACGCGGTATTACTATTAAAGCGCAATCTGTTCGCATTTTGTATAAAGCGCAAGATGGTGAAGAATATATCTTGAATCTTATCGATACTCCAGGCCATGTCGATTTCAGTTATGAAGTATCTCGTTCTCTTGCAGCTTGTGAAGGGGCATTACTTGTTGTTGATGCTGCTCAAGGTGTGGAAGCGCAAACGTTGGCAAATGTGTATCTAGCTTTAGAACATGATCTTGAAATCATTCCTGTTATTAACAAGATTGATTTGCCGTCAGCAGACCCTGATCGCGTTAAACAAGAAATTGAAGATATTATTGGTTTAGATGCATCTGATGCTGTACTATGTTCTGCTAAATCAGGTATCGGTATCCCGGATATTTTAGAAGCCATTGTAAATAAAGTTCCTGCACCACCAGATAAATCTGATGAGCCAACAAGAGCCTTAATTTTTGATAGCCGTTTTGATGCGTACAAAGGTGCTATTGCCTATGTCCGCGTAAAAGAAGGGTCCATAAAAGCAAAAGATACTATTCGCATGATGCATGATAAAAAGGACTTTGATGTTACAGAACTTGGCATCTTTACACCTAATCTTGTACCTGTACAAGAATTACCATGTGGATCAGTAGGTTGCATTGCAGCTAGCATCAAAAATGTAAAAGATTGTCACGTAGGCGATACTGTAACATTAGCTAATAATCCTGCATCAGAACCTTTGCCTGGTTATCGTAAGGCCGTATCCATGGTGTACTGTGGCCTTTACCCAACAGAGTCTAAAGATTATGAAAACCTTCGTGATGCATTAGAAAAGTTACAGCTAAATGATGCTGCCTTAGAATATGAAGCAGAAACATCATTGGCGTTGGGCTTTGGTTTCCGTTGTGGGTTCCTTGGTCTTTTGCATATGGACGTAATTCAAGAACGTTTAGAACGTGAATATAACTTGACGCTTATTACGACGGCTCCATCTGTAAATTACAAAGTGTACAAAACCAATGGGGAAATGCTTGAAGTCGATAATCCTGCTAAATTGCCCCCTCCAACAGAAATTGATTACATTGAAGAGCCTTATGTAAAGGCAACTACAATCGTACCTAAAGATTTCGTTGGTACTATTATGGAGTTATCTCAGGATAAACGCGGTGAATACCAATCTATGGAATACTTAGATGAAACACGCGTATCTGTTGTGTATCATTTACCATTGAGTGAAATCATTTATGATTACTTTGATAAATTAAAATCTGCCACAAAGGGTTATGCATCCCTTGACTATGAATTGATTGGTTATAAACAATCTCCAATGGTTAAGATGGATATTCTATTAAATGGTGATCCTGTGGATGCATTGTCCATTATCGTACATAAGGACCGCGCCGCTACACGTGGTCGTGCATTGGCAGAAAAATTAAAAGAACTCATTCCTCGTCAAATGTTTGAAATTCCTATTCAAGCTGCGGTAGGTACAAAAATTGTGGCTCGTGAAACTGTAAAAGCTTGGCGTAAGGACGTTTTGGCAAAATGTTACGGTGGTGATATTTCTCGTAAGCGTAAATTACTTGAAAAACAAAAAGCCGGTAAGAAACGCATGAAATCTGTCGGTTCTGTAGAGATTCCACAAGAAGCATTCATGGCGATTCTCAAGGTTGAGGACTAATATAATGAAAACAGATTCTAATATTTTGAATCTGTCTACACTTGGGGATATGGGCTTGTATGTTCATATCCCTTTTTGTAAACAGAAATGTATGTACTGTGATTTTCCGGCCTATCAGAATTTACAAGACTATTACGAAACCTATGTATATGCTTTAGTTCAAGAAGTCGATTTATGGGTCTCTGAACATCCAGAGTCTACATCTAAAGCTATTGATACAATTTATTTTGGGGGAGGTACGCCTACAGAATTATCGATTCAACAACTACAGATGATTCTTGATAAAATCAAAAATACTTTTACAATTACTGATGATTGTCATATGACTATTGAATCGAATCCTGGAGAGGTAGATTTACGGTATCTTACCAAATTAGTGCAATTAGGTTTTAATCGTATTAGTTTTGGTATTCAAACCTTTGATGATAAGGCGCTCGCTATGCTGCATCGCAGTCACAATGGGGAAAAGGCTAAACAAGCTGTTTATGATGCTAAAGAGGCAGGCTTTGCTGATATTAATATTGATTTGATTTATGGATTACCAAGACAATCCTTAGACGATATTAAACGTAATTTAGTAATCGTGAAAGACCTACCTATTAATCATATTTCTACTTATGGTTTACAAGTAGAGGTAGGCACATATTTATATCATTTAGTTCAGAAAAATCTTATTTCCATTCCTAGTGAAAGCATTGATGAAGCTATGTATGATACGATGATGGAAGGATTAAAAGTACTTGGTTTCGAACGATATGAGATTTCAAATTTTTCGAAGGATAACTTTTATAGTCGCCATAATTTAAAATATTGGCACTATGTAGATTACTTAGGTTTTGGTGCGGGAGCGCATTCTTTTTATAATGGTGTTCGCCGCAGTAATAACCGAAATGTAATGCCTTATATACAATCAGTTGATCGATATGTTATGCCTACTATCGATACGGAGACGATTACTTTAGAACGAGCTCAAGAGGATTTTTGCTTTTTAGCTCTTCGCACTAAATGGGGTCTTGATGAACAAAAATTCGAAGATACATTTGGCGTATCCGTCTATGATTTATTTGGTACTACTTTAGAGGATTTAGTTAGTAAAAGTCTATTAGAGTATCAAAATGGAAGTTATCACTTAACAGCTGAAGGTGCCAAGCATGGAAACTATGTATTTAGTCAATTTATTCGTGAGTAATTTCTCACAGTTTCTCAAAATCTAATATGTTAGTATAAATAGGATGATGATGAATAAGCATGCTAGATTTGAGGAGGAACGATGAAGACATCTGTAATATTACACGGTTTACATAATGAATTTACTTTAGATCAAATGAAAGCATGCATAGAACTTGCTGAAAAATATGGCGGCTCCTTTCGTCATGTTGTAACAGGTATACAAATTACAGGTATTGAAAAAGATGATAAGGAACAGTTAATTTCTGAATTGCCTGATGGCGTGACAACTGTTATTCATAGAGGTGTTAATTCCTTAATTGCCTGTGTAGGTAAAGGCCATTGTAAAAATGGACAAATGGAAACTAAAGAATTGGCTGATTATGTAGAGAGAAAACACTACGGCCGAAAAACATCTCATAAGTGCAAGATTGGCATCAGTGGATGTGGACGTAATTGCCCTGATGCGATGGTGAAAGATATTGCTTTTATTGGTACATCTCAAGGTTTTATGTTGGCTGTTGGTGGTAATACAGGTATGAGACCAGAAGCAGGAAAAATTTTAGCAAGAAAACTAACTATTGAGCAATCTAAAAAAGCTGTAGACATTTTGATTGATTGGTATGCTAAAAATGGTGAACCTCGTGAACGTATGGGACAATTGTTAGAAAGACTTGGAAATCCACTTGAAGGTGTAGAACTATAAATTGTAATATTTTTAGTACTAATTACTTTATGGTCCTTAGGCTATACATTTTTACAATCAAAAAGTATTTTTACTGAGAGTTTCATAATAACAAAATTATAATATATATAAACACTTATACTATTTCAGGTTTTAATAATAGAAATTTTATTAGATCAACATATTCCAATGTTTAAATTTGGGGAT
>CAMUQE010000002.1 GCA_947096075.1 Veillonella parvula
AGCTTTTACAGTATTGATTTAAATTCAATTACAATATAATGATACTAGTAATTATATAGGCAATGATTTTGATTAGACTTAATAGGATATGTTAGAGAGGACCTATGAAACCAATAGATTTATTTATGCAGTTTTTCCGGCGTGAAGGCTGGATCTATGCCATTGGCTTAACTATGTTGATGGCAATTGACGTGGCTTTTTTATTTGTTCCTCAATTTATTGGTAATGCTATAGATACGTTGAGCAATAATAAGGAAGGGTTAGGCACTTATATTTTTTATTTCATTTTATTATTTATTATTATCACTATTTTAAAAGTTATCTCACGCAGAACCCTATTAGGCTCTATTCGTCGCATGGAGTATCTTTTTCGTGAGATTTTGTGTAGTAAAGCATTACAAGTAAAAACAACGTACTATGAGGCTAATGGACCTGGTAAGGTTATGGCGCTCATGACTAACGATGTAACATCGCTACGTGTTGCCCTTGGTCTAGGTGTAATGATTATAGTGGATATTATTTTCTATTCCATTGTGGGCTCCATAATTTTAATTCAAAAGATTAATACTGTATTAGCTTTTAAAATTATGACACCTGTATTCTTAATTATTGTGGCTATATTTGTACTAGGCAGAAAGCTACGTATTAAACAACGTAGTGCACAAGCTACTTATAGCGATTTAACAGAGTTTGGACAAGAGTTATTTCAAGGGATGGATGTTATTCGAGCTTTTAATCGTGAAAGTATAATCTCTAATTCTTTTGAAAAAATAAATAAACTTAATTATAAGAAGAATATGGATGTTGCACTACTAGATGCAATATTAACACCGTTAACAAGAATTGCACCCTTTATTTGTATCAGTATTAGTATATTTATTTGTGGACATTTAGCTGTAGAAGGCAAAATGACTATAGGCGAATTTGTTACTATCAATTCTTTTATCATGTTAATTGTAGGGCCTTTAATAGGCTTTGGGGGACTTATTTCTATTGTACAAAAAGGTCTTGCTTCCTTAGATCGTATCATGGATTTCTTGCATTTGCCTACTGAAATAATAGAGGATACTGATGAAGTATTGCCGCTTGAGGATATTCATATTCGATACTTAGATTTTACTTATGAAAACTCTAAAGGGCATGCATTATCTCAGTTGACAACGGCAATACCAAAAGGTTCATTTATTGGTTTAGTTGGTAAACCCGGTTCTGGCAAAAGTACATTGTTTAAATTGCTTATTGGATTACAAGAGTGTCCGGAAAAATCTATTTATTTTGGCAGTCAAGATTTAGCTACTGTTTCTTTATCAAAGCTTAGAAACTCAATTGCTTATGTGCCGACACAATCTTACCTATTAAGTACGACCATTGCTGATAATATTAAATTTGGTAAAGATTTATCCATGCATGAAACTGTAGAGTTGGCAGCACAAAAGGCAGACTTATATAGAGATTTAGGCGATTTGTTAAACGATGATTTACATGAGCTTGCTGAAGAAGGTCATGATTTATCAGGTGGACAGAAACAGCGAATCAATATGGCTCGCGGCTTTTATAAAAATGCGCCATATGTATTGCTAGATGATTGTTTTTCCGCTTTAGATGCAGTAACAGTTACAACAATATTAAATTCATTACATAATGTAAAAGATCAGACGATTCTATGTATTTCACAACGACTAGAGGTTGTAGAGAAAGCAGATAAAATACTAGTATTTGATGAGGGGCGTATCGTAGAAGAAGGTACTCATGAGGAATTATTAGCTAACAATGGTTTATACCGTACCTTATATGAAGCGCAGAATGGAGGAGACCATCATGAAGAAGCGTGATCTAAGAAATGACTGGGCTCTATTCTTCTATATAACTGCCTACATTAAGCCTTATTTAGGTATTCTATTTTTAGCAACTGTTGCGCTCGCAGGAAATTTAGTACTATTACTTTTACGCCCATATTTAACTAAGCAAGTTATCGATCTTGGATTTGCCACTAATGATATCGCTGTTATTGAATACTATGCTTTAATGTATGGCTTTACTATAATTGGTAGTGTATTATTTATCTTTGTAGAGAATTACTTTTTAAAAAGTTTTGGTCAAAAAATTATCTATAATATTCGTAGTATTATATTCCAAAAGATTCTTAATAAACCACATGATGAATTTTATAAGTTGCCAATTGGGAATTGGGTAACTCGCATTACTAATGATGTAGAGTCATTACGTACATTATATACAGATGTAATTCTGAATTTGGCAAGTAGCGGTTTAATGATTATTGGTATATTAGGATTTATGTATGCCATTAATGTACCTTTAGCAATAATCATGACAATTTTACTACCTATAATGGGTGGAATTATTTGGGTGTTTCAAAAGTTTTCTCGCAAAGCATTCCGTCAGGTAAGACGTTCTGTAGCGGCTTCTAATGCAAGCATCAAGGAACTGTTAAATTATATTGTAATCGTAAAATCCTATGGTGGCGAAAGAGCAATTGAGGAACGTTATAATACTGTTAATAAAGGTTTCTTAGAAGCAGGTCTTTTTGAGGTTACCACATTTTCTATTTTTAGACCGCTCGTAGATGGTCTATTCTTTGTTGCGTTAATTGTTATTTTTACAACTACGAATTTAATAGACTCCGTAGCTGATGCTGGTACAGTATTTGCCTTTATACAATATATGGACCGATTTTTCCAACCATTAAAGGAAATTGCAGATAAATATAACTCCCTACAAAGCGCATTAGCTGGTGCTGAAAGATTAGTTCCCTTATTAGAGGAAGAAGAGCGTCAGATGGCTAATGAAGTTCCTGATGAATTTAAACATATAGAGACTATTGAATTCGAGCATGTATGGTTTTCCTATGAGAATAACGACGTTTATGCGCTAGAGGACTTTACATTCACTATTAAAGCTGGAGAATTCATAGGTATTGTAGGCCCTTCTGGTAGTGGTAAATCAACACTTTTATCATTGTTGATGGGAATCTACAAACCAACAAGAGGGGCTATCTATATTAACGGTATAAATATTGCTCAATATGATAGTTCTGTGCTTCGTCATTTAATGGGATATGTTTTTCAGCAAGCTTATCTATTTAAGGGTTCCATTAGAGATAATTTAACACTTTTTGATACATCAATTTCTAATGAGGAAATGATCAATGCAGCAAAACAAGTTAACTTGCATTCTATGATTGAACACCTTCCGGAAGGGTATGACACACCGGTTGGTTATTTAGGCTCTTTATTATCTGATGGGCAAAAGCAATTATTGGCTTTTGGCCGTACCTTGATTAAAAAAACACCTATTCTATTGTTAGATGAAGCAACGGCTAACATTGATAGTCATACGGAGAAGCAAATTCAAGCAAGTATTGAAAATATTCGAGGTAGTAAAACAATCGTAAGTATTGCTCATCGCCTTTCAACAGTTAAAGATGCCAATAAAATAGTGTATATGGAATATGGTAAAATAATAGAAATAGGATCTTTTGATGAACTTATCAACTTAAAAGGGGCCTTTTATAATCTCTGGAATAATCAACACAGTGGGAGTTAGTATGGAATATATCCAATCTAAAGATAATAAGACCATTAAGCGAATTATCTCTTTAGGGCAGCGTAAAAATCGCCAAAAATATGGAGAGTACATTGTTGAAGGTATTCGATCTATTCGAGATATTGCAGCTATGGGGGCAGTAAAAACAATTGTTATACGTGAATCTAAAGCGCAAGATAAACATGTATTAGATTTATTAGACTTAGATACTGTTCAATTTGTACCTAAATTTATTGCACAAGATCCAATATTTGATAAGGTGGATAATACCGTAAATGGACAAGGTGTAGTTGCTATTGTATCAAAACCAAAATACGATATGGAAAGCATTCACATTGATGATGGCTTATATATTACATTAGATGGAGTTCAAGATCCTGGCAATCTAGGTACCATAATTCGTACAGCAGTTGCAGCAGGTGTAAAAGGTATATTTTTGATGAAAGGAACTGTGGATCCTTTTAATGACAAGACAGTGCGCAGTACTATGAGCGCCTTACATAAAATACCTTTATATGAGGATATTACCTTATCTCTGTTACATGATATGGTAACTGAGTCTAATATGACTACCTATGTAACTGCTTTAGAACATTCCAATCCTTATCATACTGTACGTTATGCTAAGCGAACTATGCTAGTATTAGGAAACGAAGGGAATGGCGTAACACCAGAGGTTATGAATCTATGTACAAATCGTATTATGATTCCTATGTATGGTGATATGGAATCCTTAAATGTAAGCGTAGCTGCTGCATTATGTATGTATAAAGTACAAGAACAATTGATGCCTTAGTATATATGATAAAAATTTATGACCTTATAAAAAGTCCTCTACTAGTATACAAGTAGAGGGCTTTTGTATTGATTTTTTAGTTGTGTATTTGGTACAATAACATATATCCTTTGTGGGAGAACAAAGTTCTCCCTTTTTTTCATGAAAAGGAAGATAACTATGTCCAAATTAATTGTAAATGCAGACGATTTTGGCCTTCATAGTGCAGTTAATGCTGGTATTATTGATGGTCATCGTAGGGGTATTATTACCAGTACCTCTTTAATGGCAGGAGGAGAAGCTTTTACAGAAGCCGTAAGTATGGCAAAACAGAACCCTAAGTTGGGCATTGGTATTCATATTACCTTGGTAGGTGGGGTGAAACCAGTATGTGATCCATCAGAAGTTTCATCACTTCTCACACCAGAAGGTGTATTTCCAGAGAACTATGTAGAATTTATTAAACGTATTTACTCTGGCAAAATCAATTATAGTGAATTACGTAAAGAGATTCATGGACAAATAGCTCAAATAATGGATACCGGCTTAAGGGTAACTCATATTGATGGACATCAACATATGCATGTTCTACCAACGGTATTGCCAATTGTGATTGAACAGGCAAAATCCTTTGGTATACATGCTATACGTATACCCGATGAGTCTACTGGTTTTATGAATTATATGTATTCCCCAATTCGATTTCTTGGTAAAGTTGGTTTATCAACGGTTGCGGCTAATGCGCGACCAATCATACGAAATAATTGTATGACTACAACCCAATATTTTTGGGGCATGGCAAATGGAGGCCATATAAATCAGAAATCTCTAATGGGTATCCTAAAAGCGGTAAATAAACATTCTGGTACCCATGAATTGATGGTTCACCCAGGTAGTAATAGTAGTATTCTTAGTAAGCTTTATAATTGGGGTTATCATTGGGAAGATGAGTTGCAAGCACTCTGTTCCAGTCATACGCGATTATATATAAGTCAACATGATATAGAGCTCATTAATTATGGAGACTTGGTATGAGTAAAATGATGAAGAGAGGCATCTTTATGTTTCTCTTGTTGTTGGCTGTATCAATCGGTATCATTTACTATACTATTGATTTAGATGCATTGAAAGCCATATCATCTTTTAATAGTATTTCCTTATTATTAGCTGTAGTTGCTTTAGTATCAGGTATGTATTTTGATGGATTACGACTTCAAAGGCTCGTAAAAATTGGTGGTTACAAGTTATCGATACGAGCAGTGCTACGAGTTATTTTTAGTAATTATTTTATGGCTATGTTGACACCTGGAGCTAGCGGGGGGGCTGTCGCGCAAGTACTGGTGTTGAGAAGTTATGGCGTACCTATATCTAAAGGTACACCGATTGTATTAATACGTACCGTATTTTCCATTATGTTTTTGGTCATTATGCTGCCATTAGTATTCTTACGAGATGCTATTGAAATTCCATATATCTCTCGTGATATGCTTTTGATTTTTGCCGTGCTTGCTGTTATAGCGGCCTTAGTGGGAACTTATATATTACAGACTAAATATATGCGTCAATTTGTCTATAATCTAGCACAACGATTTAAAGCACATAACACTAAAGATTGGCTTTCTAAATTAGAAACATTAAATCAAGGTCTTGGTTTACTTTATAAACAACCTGTCCAATCTTTAATAGTTTTTATTGAATCTGGTTTGAGTTTATTATGCTTATATTGTATTGCACCCGCTTTAATGTATGCTTTCACACCAGATATTCCTATTATCGATATTTTAGATCGCATGATTTTATTAAATCTTATTTTGTATTTTGCACCAACCCCAGGGGGAACAGGCATTGCAGAAGGTCTATTTGTAGTATTATTTAGTGCCTTTGTACCTAATGGAACAGTGGGCATCATCGCTGTAGGATGGCGTGTTGTGGCTGAATATATGCCATTCTTCATCGGTATGTATGCAGTATTAACATTATATGGACGACAATTCGTTGCCCAAGAAACTTCAAGAGAACAATAAGGGAGTGTGCTCTATGTCTAAACCAAAAAAAGATAAATTTTATCTGGTTCAAGAAGATATTTTACCAGAGGCTATAAAAAAGACGATAAAAGTAAAAGAAATTCTAAAACTAGGTGAGGTTAAAACAATTAACGAAGCAGTTGAAAAAATGGATTTAAGTCGATCTGCGTATTATAAATACAAGGATTATGTTTTTCCATTTTTTGAAATTGCTCAAGGGAAAATTGTTAGTATTTATGTTTCTATGTCAAATGAATCTGGTATGTTATCAAGCGTTTTGAAAGCCATTGCTGAACGTAACGGTAGTATTTTAACGATTAATCAAGATATTCCATTACAAGGCATTGCGAATAGTAGTATTTCTTTTGAAACCAAGGATTTACAAGGTTCATTAGAAGATTTATTGCTAGATATTCGCTCTATGAAGGGGATTATCAAGGTAGAGATTTTAGGCCAAGCATAGGCTAATTAAGAGAGTAGGACGATTATGACCACTATAAAAATTGCTTTATTAGGTTTTGGTACTGTTGCACAAGGTACTTTTAACTTATTGCAAGACAATGCTGAATTAATTAAAAATCGTACAGGTGTCAATGTTGAAATTTCAAAAATTTATGTACGAAATCCAGAAAAATATAGTCATATTACATTACCAGAAACAGCTAAATATGTAACTGATATTGATGAAGTGTTAAAAGACGATTCCATCCAAATGGTAGTGGAATTGATGGGTGGTACAAACTTTGCAAAAAATTGCGTAGAAGGAGCCTTAAAAGCTAAGAAGAATGTGGTAACTGCAAATAAAGACTTACTAGCAGAAGCTGGTCCATACTTATTAGACTTAGCGAGTAAAAATGGGGTAGATCTACGTTTTGAAGCATCTGTTCTAGGTGGTATTCCTATAATCCGCACATTATATGAATCGTTAGCCGGTAATCGTATTACTGAAATCATTGGTATTATGAATGGTACTACAAACTTTATTTTGACTAAAATGTCTGAAGAAGGTTTAAGCTACCAAGATGTATTGAAAGAAGCACAAGATTTAGGATATGCAGAGGCAGATCCTACAGCTGATGTAGAAGGACTTGATGCAGCTCGTAAATTGGCAATCCTTGCATCTATTAGCTTTAACCGTCGTATTTTCTTTGAAGATGTAACTGTAGAAGGTATTACTTGTATTGATACTGAAGATATAAAATTTGGGAAAGAGTTTGGTTACAATATTAAATTATTAGGTATTGCTAAAGAAACTGCTCAAGGATTATCTTTAAATGTATATCCTGCATTTATTCCTACGACACATCCATTAGCATCTGTTCGAGGATCCTACAATGCAATTTATGTTAAGGGCAATGGTATCGATGATGTCATGCTATATGGTCGTGGTGCAGGTAGCTTACCGACAGGTAGTTCTGTAGTATCTGACATAATGGAAGTGGCAAAGAATGTCTCTTATAATGAAACAGGGCGCTTGAAACCGTTCTATTATGATCAAAAAGATATTTATTCTCCAGGTAAAATCCAATCTAGCTACTACTTGCGTTTAGCAGTGGATAATAAAACAGGTGTTCTAGCAAAAATCTCTGCAAAATTAGCAGAACAAAAAATTTCTGTTTTATCCATCGTTCAACGAAATATGGATCCAGAAACTGCAGTTCTTGCCATTGTTACATCTAAATGCCCAAGATCTTATATTTTAAATCTTATAGACTCTTTTAATAGCTTGCGCTCCGTTAAGGCTGTTAATAGTGTTATTCGTATTATGGAAGCTTAATTATGAATACTGTTCGTGTACAAGTACCTGCCACTAGTGCAAACTGTGGCCCAGGTTTTGATTGCTTAGGATTAGCACTAAATCTTTATAATATATTCAGCTTTACACCAGATGAAAATGCTACAGAATATACATATACTTTTGAAGGTTTTGGTGCAGATATTTTACGCGCTGAAGATCCTAAAAAGAATCTAATTGGCTTTGCTATGGATCAAGTTTTTGCTACTGCTCAAGAACCAATTCGATATGGTCATATAACTTCTGAAACCTTGATTCCTCCCTCTCGTGGACTAGGTAGTAGTAGTACGGCTATAGTAGGGGGACTTTTACTGGCGAACGCATTAGTAAAGCATCCACTTTCAAAAGAAGAGTTACTGGTTATAGCAAATCGTATGGAAGGTCATCCAGATAATGTAGCGCCAGCTATTTACGGAAATTTATGTTGTGCTACAGGTTTAAAAAATAAGGTACTAAACACGGTCATTTCTATTCCTCCGGAGCTACATTTTGCTGTTGTAGTACCAGAAGTCATGGTATCTACTGAGTATGCTCGTTCTGTGCTACCAAATCATATTCCATTCAAAGAAGCTGTACAAAATGTAAGTCATGCTTCATTATTTGTAACAAGCTTAATTACGCATCAATTAAGTAATTTATCTGTTGCCTTAGATGACAACTTGCATGTACCTTATCGTAAGACATTGATTCCTCATTGTGATGAAGTTTTTGAAGCCGCAAAAGTTGCTGGAGCTTACGGTGCTACTATCAGTGGATCGGGTTCTACTCTAATTGCATATGTTGATAAAGCTCATGTACAAGAGGTAGCAAAGGCTATGGGGGCTGTATTCACAGCAAATGAGATTGAAAATAAAATATATTGCTTAGAAGCTGATACAACTGGAGCGTTAATTATATAGTTTATGGTATAATTATAGTGTTAGGCATAGTCCATAACAATAATTGGAGGAAACTATGAACAATATAAAAACAACACTTTTGTTAGCTACGCTAACGGCCATTTTAGTGGTTATTGGTGATATGATTGGCGGCAGAAGCGGTATGATTATGATGTTTGTCATATCCATGGGTATGAATTTTATGTCTTATTGGTACAGCGATAAAATCGTTTTAGCCCAATACAATGCTCAACCTGTTACTGCACAGTCTAATCCAAAACTATATGCAATGGTAGAGAAATTGACTAAAAATGGTAATTTACCAATGCCAAGGGTTTATATCATTCCCAGTGAAGTACCGAATGCATTTGCAACAGGTAGAAATCCTAGTCATGCAGCAGTTGCTGTTACAGAAGGTATCCAACGTCTATTAACTGATGAAGAATTAGAAGGTGTGCTTGCACATGAATTAACACATGTTAAGAATCGAGATACATTGATTAGTACAATTGCAGCTATGATGGCTGGTGCTATTTCTATGATAGCCAATATACTTCAATTCACTGCCATATTTGGGCGCTCCGATGATCGAGAAGGCACTAACCCTTTGGCGCTTCTTGGTACGATCATTATTGCACCTATCGCAGCTGGTCTTATTCAGATGAGTATTTCCCGTACTCGTGAGTTTTTAGCTGATGAGGGAGGCGGAGATATGTGTCGCAACCCATTAGCACTGGCTTCTGCACTTGCAAAAATTGACTACTACTCTAAACATGGTGCATTGCCTAATGCAAGTAATGCTACAGCCCATATGTTTATTATTAATCCTATGATGGGAATTGGTGAGAGCTTGAGCAATCTTTTTAGTACACATCCTCGCACGGAAGAACGTATTCAAAAGTTAAAGAAACAAGCTATGAATCCAAAGTATAAAGAAAAGGCAATATTATAATTAGTATCTACTGGAGGGTATCATGCAAGAAACATTAGTTTTAATTAAACCAGATGCAGTTAAACGTCAATTAAGTGGTGAAATCCTTAGCCGTTATGAACGTAAAGGCCTTGTTATTAAAGCATTAAAACTCTTACAAGTACCTCGTGAATTAGCGGAAGAACACTATGCAGAACATAAGGAAAAGCCATTCTTTGGTGAATTAGTTGATTTTATTACATCAGGCCCAGTTCTTGCTTTTGTGTTAGCTGGTGAGAACGCAATTGTATCCGTACGTGCTTTAAACGGAGCAACAAATCCTGTAGATGCTGCCCCTGGTAGTATTCGTGGTGACTATGCCCTAACAATGGATGCTAACGTAGTACATGCTTCTGATTCTCCAGAAGCTGCTGCTCGTGAAATTCATCTTTGGTTCCCTGAATACAAATAATCTCAAGGTTGGGATCATTTAGCTTTTATTTCTACATCCATGTATATCTATAGGAGGTAATCATATGGCAAGTAGTGTTTATACAAAAACAGGTGATGCTGGTACAACTGGTTTATACACGGGAGAACGTGTACAGAAATCATCTTTACGCGTAGAAGCTTATGGTACAATCGATGAATTACAAGCTTTTTTAGGATTGGCTCGCGCTTATGCTGAAAATCCACGTGTTGCTGCTGAATTATACGATATTGAGCGAAACTTATGGACATTAATGGCTGATATTGCAAGTTTAAATACTGCTCCGGTAATTACTGAGCAATATGTAAAGCATTTAGAAAAAGTTATTGATCGCTTTGATGCAAAGTTAGAACCTTTATCTAGTTTTGTCATTCCCGGTGAAAAACAATCTTCTGCTTATTTACATGTAGCTAGAACGATTACTCGACGTGCGGAACGCGCTTTATGGCGAGTATTAGACGCTGGTGAAAGTGTTCACGAATCTAATTTAAAATACTTAAATCGTCTATCCGACCTTTGCTTTATCTTGTGTCGTGTAGAGGAAGAACTTGGAGCTGAATAAACAAAAAAAGCTATGTATTTTACATAGCTTTTTGCTCGTTATAGACCTATTGTGAAATTGTTTGGTTTAAAACATCTTGAGGGCTAGGATAGTAAAAGAAGATATGAGGAATTTCATAACGGAATTTTTCTCTTAATAAATTGGCTAATGTTGTTTCAAAGTTTATAATTTTATCAGCGCCGAAATCAAAGTCTTCAACTAATACTAATAGTTGTGCTTCAACTTGCGGTGCATTTTCAGGTAAAGCTTCTGGTGGTAGAGGAACATTCACTACTACTCGTGCAGTACCAATATATTTACCTTGTCCGTCATCGATGGCAACACGATATGTATTATCCCATAGCGTAGCCATCATTTTTAGTTTCATATTCATAATTTCCATAGTATCGCTCCTTTGTTATACTTATAATGATACTGAAATTATAAATTCTTGTATAGGTGCATTATGAAATCACAAATTATATTGTGTTCCGGTGGGGCACGCAGTGGAAAAAGTGAATTTGCTGAACGTTTAGCATTGGCTACAAAGGGGCCAAAAGCTTATGTAGCTACGGGCCAAGCTTTTGATGAGGAAATGGTGGATCGCATCAAAAAACATCAAGAGCGACGAGGAAAAATATGGAATAATTTTGAAGTACCTTTACATTTAGCTGATGAATGGGAAAATATCAGTCAATCAGCAGATGTAATTCTTATAGATTGTTTAACCATGTTCACTACCAATCACATGATGGCTTATGGCTCCATTCGTGGTCAAGAAGATGCTAATAGATTAGAACAGACAATACTTTCAGAATTAGACACTTTATTAGACTCGATACAATCATGTGAAGGTAAAACAGTTATATTTGTGACCAATGAAATTGGGTTAGGTATTGTGCCGGATAATAAACTGGCTAGATATTTTAGAGATATTGCTGGTCGTGTGAATCGAGCAGTAGCTTCTGTTGCAGATAAACTCTATTTAACAATTAGTGGTGTTACCATTGAATTGAAATCACAGGAGGTTCATATAAATGGCTAAGAAAATCATGTTTCAAGGAACGAGTTCTAATGTAGGTAAAAGTATTCTTTGTACTGCATTATGCCGTATTTTTTATAGAAAAGGTTTTAAGACCGTTCCTTTTAAAGCACAAAATATGGCCCTCAATTCTTATGTGACAAAATGGGGCGATGAAATTGGCCGTGCTCAAGTCGCTCAAGCCGAAGCCGCTGGTATTGATCCAATTGTTCAAATGAATCCTGTGTTATTAAAACCTACAGGAAATCAATCGTCTCAAGTTGTATTGATGGGGAAACCTGTTGGCGTATATAGTGCCAAAGAATATCATACAAAATATTCACTAACCGCTTTAGATAAGGTTAAAGAATCTATTGATTTCTTAGACTCAAATTTTGATATGATGGTTATCGAAGGTGCCGGTAGTCCTGCAGAAGTTAACTTAAAAGCAAATGATATTGTAAATATGCGTATTGCCAAGATGACTCAAGCTCCAGTTTTTCTCATTGCAGATATTGACCGAGGTGGTGCTATTGCGTCCATTGTTGGTACCTTAGAATTATTAGAACCAGAAGAACGCGATCTTATTAAAGGTATCGTTATCAATAAATTCCGTGGTGATATCAAACTATTAGAACCAGCTCTTACATTTATTGAAGAAAAAACAGGTAAAAAAGTGGTAGGTGTTATTCCTGCCATTGAGAACCTCGATATTGATGAAGAAGATTCTGTTGCATTAGAGAACAAACGCAATAGTGGTACTAAAGATATTCAGGTCGTAGTTATGCAAACACCTAAAATCTCTAATTTTACAGACTTTGATGCACTTAATTATGAGCCAGATGTATCTGTCCGTTTTGTAGGCCCTGGAGATGTTATCGGTACGCCAGATTTAATTATATTACCTGGTTCTAAAAATACATTGGCTGACTTAACATATTTACGTGATACAGGCTTTGCTGATGAAATAAAAAAATTGGCTGCTCAAGGTACACCTGTTATCGGTGTTTGTGGCGGTAACCAAATGTTAGGTAAAACTATTTATGATCCGCATCATATGGAAGGTGATATCGAGGAAATTGAAGGACTTGGCCTTGTTGAATCCTCCACGACTATGAAGGCTCAAAAAACTACCCATCAAGTACAATTCAATGTATCTAATTTACAGTTTTTAAATGGTACTTTCAGGGGTGAAAAATTAGTAGGCTATGAAATTCATATGGGGGATACTACGCCACTAGCAGATTCGGTGTCTCGTTGCTTTACAATTACAAGTCGCAGTGAAGAGGCTGTCAATGTTATTGATGGTTTTATTGATGGTAATCATCAAGTAATGGGTACATATATTCACGGTGTATTTGATAATGACGAGTTTAGACGTTTTATTATCAATCAATTACGTGAACGCAAGGGATTACAACCATTAGATGTAGTATTCCATTATTTTGACCATAAAAATGCGGCATATAATCGCTTAGCTGATATTGTGGAGGAACATCTAGATATGGATTATATTATGTCTACCTTGGGATAGTAGAGGAGATATATGGAACATTTAGCAATTTTTCACTGGTTTTCAAAGTATAACTTTGTGTGCATACCAGTTTTAGCATTTTTATTGGATTTAATTATTGGAGATCCCAATAGTAAATATCATCCAGTGGCCATTATTGGACGTATAATATCTTTTTTTGAAGCCGTTCTTTATAAAGACACTGATAATGATACGAAGAAATTGTGGTACGGTGGTATTGCAGTAGGTTTAATTCTTATATCGGTATATATCATAGTATCTTTATTGTTATGGCTAGGTGGAGTAGTAGACGAATGGGTATACTATGCTTTCGAAGTAGTGATCCTCTACATTGCCATTTCTCCACGTTCATTGGCTGGCGCAGGTTTTACCATTAGTCAGTTAATAAAACAAGGTAATATTGTAGATGCTCGCAAACGTTTATCATGGATTGTGGGACGAGATACGGAAGACTTAGATGAAAGCGAAATCACTCGGGCTACAGTAGAAACGATTGCGGAAAATACGGTAGATGGTATTATTGCACCTTTTTTCTTTTTTATTATCGGTGGCCCTATGGGGGCTATTCTTTATAGAACTGCTAATACTATGGATTCTATGTTAGGCTATAAGAATCAAAAGTACTTGTACTTTGGTCGCGTAGCTGCACGCTTTGATGACATATTAAATTGGATTCCTGCCCGAATTACCTTTGTATTATTTGTAATTTCTGCATTCTTTTTACGCTTTGATGCTAAAAAGGCAATAGAAATCGGTTTACGTGATGCAAAAAAACATCCTAGTCCTAATGGGGGGTATGCAGAAGCACCTGTGGCAGGGGCCTTACATATCCGTTTAGGTGGTTACAATCAGTATTTCAAAAAAATGACCTTCCGTGAATATATGGGCGATCCTATTGAAAAGCTAAACCGTAACCATATTACTCGAACAATTTATATGATGTATGTTACGACTATACTAATGGTTATCATTAGTACAGTCATTACCTATGGGATGAATGTATAATGACACCTTTTTTTATAGCACTACAATTTTTAACGCGTTTAAAAATTGTAAATCAAACTGAATGGTCTGTAGAGGACTTTGGTAAATCTGTTGTAGCCTTTCCTTATGTGGGCCTTATTATTGGTCTCATATTAGCTATATTATATGGCGTATTATCGCCATTTATTCCGATTATGCCATTGATGTTAATTATCGTTGTGGCTGAGTTTTTAATAACTGGTGGCCTTCATGCTGATGGTTTGATGGATACAAGCGATGGTTTGTTTTCCGGCCGTGAAAGAGAACGTAAACTAGAAATCATGAAAGATAGTCGTATAGGCTCCTTTGGAGTTGTTGCTTTTGTATTTGTTACACTTTTGAAATGGCAATTATTAGCTTCGATTCCATCGGCTGAATTTATACCTATGGCACTCATTATGATGCCTTTAATGAGCCGTTGGTCTATGGTTTTTAGTATTCGATCCTATCCATATGCTAGAGAACAGGGGATGGGGGCAGCATTTGCTAATTTAGCACCTAAACATGTTATTACTTATAACACCATATCTACGTTCTTTATGCCTATTCTATTACTATTAATCGGTTTAGTATTATATACACTTTTATATGGTGCTTATGCAATTTTTTCAGCACCTGATGTAGGGTATTTAGTAGGATTAGGTGTGTTAGTATATGCTACTATAGGTATTTTCCAAATCAATATTGTTAGCATGATTATTACGTATATTATTAACCGATTATTAAACCGCTATATTGTAAAAGCGTTAGGTGGCACTACTGGTGATACATATGGATTTGTTGTGGAAGTAACTGAAGTATTATTGATATTGGTATATAGCATAATTGTATCTATACTATCAGCTACGGTAGTTAATAATCCAACTATGTTCTAACTCTAAATTTTTGATTTTCAAAGTTTTAATATTTTTAGAACGTATACTTTATTTGATGTGAAAGGAGTTTAATGTGACCTATTATGTAAGAGCCCCAGGTACATGTGGGGAATTTCTACAAGGTTCTATTGATGGTCAGTCATTTTTAGTGACATGTCCAATTAATCGATACTCCTATGCATTGAGTAATGTAATACAACCTTTTTCTAAAGAATTTTGTGCACTTCAACCAAAGTCTGCACAAGCTCGTAAATTAGTACAAGAGTTGGTCCAACAAAAAAATAAAAATCAAATTTGCCCGCCTGTGTATGTAAGATCTGATATTCTACAAGGAAAAGGCATGGCTTCAAGTTCGGCAGATATTTCTGTAACAGCTATGGCTACAGCTTTGGCCATGGACTATGATTTATCATTAAAAGAACTTGAGCAAATTTGTCTATCTGTAGAGCCTACAGATGCCTCTTTTTATCAAGGTGTAACTCAGTTTGATTATATTAAAGGGACTATCTCTAAGCCATTAGGTATGTGCCCACCTTTAAAAATCCTCGTTTTTGACGAAGGCGGTAGCATTGATACAGTTAGCTTTAATAAACAAGCAGATTTACAAAATAAAATTTTAGAAAAAGAATCTATTATACAAGAATCCTTTGATTTGTTTAAACAGGGGCTTACAACGCATGATATAAAGCTTATTGGCCAAGCTGCTACATTGAGTGCCTTTGGCAATCAGCGTATTTTATATAAACCTAATTTATATGACTTTCACGATGTAGGTAATTCTTATAATAGTGTAGGAACAATCATCGCTCATAGCGGAACCATTATGGGACTATTATTCCCCGTTGATTATGGTTGTATTAATGATTGTAAGAATGAGATTTTGCGTAAGTTGCCACAATTATCCTATGTAGATACGGTTGAAACTACGAATGAAGGATTAACTTATATCAAACGATAAAGTATTTCATAGAAAGAGAATAGTATGTCTAAAATACATGGGGGCAATATCTTTCAGTTTGCCCATGAACAACGAATTGAACCATATGAGGTTATTGACTTTAGTGCTAATATCAATCCACTAGGCCCTAGCCAACGTGGCTTATCTGCATTAGAACCTCAATTGCGATATATATCACATTATCCGGATGCTACAAATGATGATATATTAAATGCCATTGCTGATATCTATGGTATGAATAAAAATCAAATTGTAGTTGGCAATGGAGCGGCAGAGCTATTATATGCAATTTGTCGGTTACCTGGCTATACGGGCGCTTTTGTTCCCGCACCAGGTTTTTCTGAATATAAAGCTGCTTTAGAAGCAAGTAGAATTCCAGTACGCGATATTTATTATAGACCACGGGAAGATGAACATGGAAAACCTTATTTTGAGGTTCCTTATTTAGCATTAGAAACTTTTGCAGCCGAGTTAAAAGGGCAAGATGGTCGTATTATTGTATTTCTAGGTAATCCCAATAATCCAGATGGTACGTTACTTGATAAGAACCATATTCGTACTATTGCAAGCATGCTGAAAGATGCTAATAGTTTACTTGTTATAGATGAGTCCTTTATCGATTTTGTTGGTAACGACACATTACAAGATAATGAATACTCCATGCGCTCCCTAGTTAACGAGTTTGATAATATTATCGTGGTTCATTCTTTTACAAAATTCTATGCCGTGCCAGGGCTACGAATTGGTGCTGCTTTCAGCAATCCTCTTATCATTGAGCAACTAAATAGTTTTATTCCAACTTGGTCTGTTAACACATTAGCTCAATCCTATACAGAGGCGGCTTTGAATGATGTAGAGTATGTGAAACGAACAAAACAAGTATTACATGAAGAGCAACTTTTTATGTATAACTCATTAGATACTATAAATGGTATTACTGTATATCCGCCTTCAGCTAATTTTATATTGTTCCACATTGAACAAGAAGGAATAACAGCAGAGTCGATTAATGAAGCGCTTAAAAAATATAATATGATTGTTCGCAACTGTGATTCTTATATGGGATTAAATAATCAATGGGTTCGCGTTGCAATAAAAGATCATGATACTAATGTTAAGTTAGTAGAAAAATTAACAGATATTTTGAAAGTATAGGAAGACTATGAAAACATTGTATATTGTGCGCCATGGTGAAACTGATTGGAACAAAATGGGAAAATACCAAGGCATCACAGATGTTCCACTTAATGAAAATGGTTTAAATCAAGCAAAGGCATGTGGTCAGGCTCTTAAAGATGTTAAATTTGATCGCATATTATCTAGTGATTTGAGTCGTGCTTTAGTTACAGCTGAAGTCATTCGCGGTGAACGTACTACTCCTATTACGGTAGATAAACGCTTACGAGAACTTAATTTTGGTGATTGGGAAGCTATGTTATTTTCAGATATCGAAGATCGTTGGCCTGGTTTGATAGATGAAATGTATTTGCGACCACATCTAGTTAAGGTTCCTAATGGTGAAAGCTTTAAGAATTTACAAGACCGTGCATGGGCAGGTCTAGAGGAATTCATCAATGTTAATAATGAGGAGGAAACACTTCTCATTGCTTGTCATGGTGGAACTATACGAACATTATTGTGTAAATTATTAGATATTTCCATTAGTCATTGTTGGAATTTTAGTCAAGGTAATACAGCAATAAATCGTATATTCTATAATGGCATGGGAGAATTTGATCATAATATTTTAAACTTGCTCAATGATACAGCACACGTAGATGTATTACAAGGTCATGCATAATGCGACTAGATAAATTATTAGCCAATAAAGCTTATGGTAGTCGAAAAGAAGTCCATCAAATCATAAAAGATAGAAGGGTTACCATCAATGGTAGTATAACAACGAAAAAAGATACTCATATTGATATTGATGTTGATATAGTTGCTGTTGATGGTAAGATTGTTAGTACTACTCAACTATATTATGTAAAATTTCATAAGCCAAAGGGCTATGTTACCGCCGTAGAAGATTCTAGTCACCCTGTTGTTATGGATTTACTCCCTCCAGAATTCATAAAAATGGGAGTAGTTCCAGTAGGCAGATTAGATAAGGATACAGAAGGACTTTTACTATTAACTAATGATGGTGTGTGGGGACATTCTATCATCAATGGTAATAAACATGTGCCTAAGGTTTATTACGTAGAATTTGAAGGAACGCTATCTGATGAAGGTATACAACGTATTAAAGAGGGAATTCTTCTTGGAGATGGTACGCAATGTAAACCGGCAGAAATTGAATTTGTATCGTTACATTCAGTACATGTAACAATTGAAGAAGGTAAGTATCATCAAGTTAAGCGCATGATTGGTGCTGCAGGTGGTACTGTAACATATTTGAAACGTCTTACGATTGGTCATATTGATTTAAGTGGCATTGAAGAGGTTGGTTCTGCAATGGAATTGACCGTTGAACAGATAGAGGGCTTTAAAAAATAGCATAAAATTCTATTCAATATAGGTATTTTATGGTAAGATTAATTGTACTTTATAGACTAGGAGCAAGATTATGAATGGATTAAATCTGCTACAACAGTATATTAAAGAGCAAGAATTAACAGGCGTCATTTTAATAAGCCCTATAAATCTACATTATTTTGCAGGCTTTACTGGTACTACAGGCTTTGCTATCATTACTCAAGATAAAGCCTTTATGATTACTGATTTCAGATATACTGAACAAGCAACAAAACAATGTGAAGGGTACACAGTTATTCAATATGAAACAACTGTTATGGATACTCTTGTAGATATATTCAATGAACATCATATTCACGAAGGTTTATTCGGTATAGAAGGCAAACAAATGCCTGTGGATACGTATGAAACTTTATGTGATACATTAGATGAACGCTTTAATTTTACATCTATCAATTTTGCAAAACTACGTGCGGTTAAGCGTGAAGACGAATTAGACTTATTGCGTAAAGCCGCTAAAATTGGTGATGATGCTTTTGCTGCCTTGCTACCACAACTAAAGGTAGAGATGACAGAAAACGAAGCGCGCATTATATTAGAATCAGAAATGTTAAAACGTGGATCAGAGGAACCTTCCTTTGCAACCATTGTTGCTTCTGGTAATCGTTCTAGTATGCCTCATGGTGTAGCCAGTGATAAGGTCATTGAAGCAGGTGATTTTGTTACCTTTGACTTTGGTGCAGTATATAAGGGTTATCATTCTGATATGACTAGAACTATTGTAATGGGGCCTGCCTCTGAATTACAAAAGAAGCTGTATGGTATAGTTTTAGAAGCACAAAAACGCGGCGTAGCTGCAGTTCGGGCTGGTATTACTGGTAAAGAATTAGATGCAATTTGTCGTGATTATATTAAAGAACATGGATATACCAAGGAATTTAATCATGGTACTGGACATGGCGTAGGTCTTGAGATTCACGAAGAACCAGTAGCCAATACTAAATCCGATACGGTATTTACAGAAAATATGATCATTACGGTAGAACCTGGCATTTATATAACAGGTACTATCGGATTGAGAATAGAGGATAGTGTCATCGTCAAATCTGACGGCTATGAGGTGTTGACACATAGTCCAAAAGAGTTAATTGAAATAGGTATTTAGAAGGAGAAGAGTTAGATGATTTCCAGTAATGATTTTCGTCCAGGTGTAACCGTTGAAATTGACGGTAATGTATGGCAAGTAGTTGATTTCCAACACGTTAAACCAGGTAAAGGTGCTGCATTCGTACGTACTAAAATGAAAAACTTGCAAACTGGTTCTGTAGTTGAGCGTACATTTAATGCAGGTGAAAAAGTGCCTAAAGCACATGTTGATCGTCGTCGTATGCAATACTTATATGAATCTGATGGCTCTTATACATTCATGGATAACGAAACTTATGATCAAGTTGAACTTACCCTTGAACAATTAGGTGATGCTAAAAACTTCCTTCTTGAAAATATGGAAGTATCCATCATGTTCTTCCAAGGTATCGTAATCGGTATTGATTTACCTGTAGCTGTTGAACTTCGCGTAGTTGAAACAGATCCTGGTATCCGTGGCGATACTGCAACTGGTGGTAATAAACCAGCCGTATTAGAAACAGGCTACACTGTAAAAGTACCTCTCTTCATTGAAGTAGATGATGTACTTCGTATTGATACTCGTACAGGACAATACATCGAACGTGCCTAATACTCATTGATATGTATTGGGGCAAGATCTTTTCAAGGAATCTTATTCCCCATATATCGTAACATTTGCACTGTAAGCACTTGTCGTCTATGTAATTATATATAGGGACAGGTGCTTTTTTTGAAAGAGGCCAGTATGACCAAGAAAAATACTGAACTAGAGTCGGGTAAGATTAAGATTAATGATGATGTATATGCTACAATTGTAACAATGACAGCGCTTGATACAAAGGGAATTCATCATATGAGTTCCACCTTTAATGATGGCGTTAACACTTTTTTTAGACGTAAATCCGATCATGAAGGTGTTAAGATATCCTTTAACGATGAAGGAGCAATATCAGTTACACTATATGTGTGCATTCAGTATGGATATCGTATTCCTGATGTTGTTTTACGTCTACAAGAGCGCATTAAAACTGCTTTAGTCTCTTATACAGAAATTGAGGTTCAAACTATTGATGTAGTTGTACAAGACATTATTTTTGATGATTTAGTAACACCTCAACAGCCATAGGAGGTATCTCTATGAGTTCAGATAATCAATTAAATTATGGTTTAGACACGGATACCATTGATATTGCAGATTCTGTCATCATTGATGTAGCAACAAAAACTTTAGGAACCATTCCTGGTATTCATTCTTTAAGCCCACGCTTTTACGATGAGTTGGTAGAGGGTATTACCCATGCTTTTGGTCAGCGTAGCTTACCTGGTATCAATGTAAAGCATCGTAAAGGTTTTATTGAAATTAATATTTATATTAAAGCATTGTATGGATATAATCTCATTGAATTATCGAAACAATTGCAATTAGAAATCAAACAAACCTTAAAAAATATGCTAGATCTTGATCATATTAAGGTTGATGTGCATATTGAAGGTATTGTAAAAGAAAAGGAGCCAGTTTTACATGGTAACTAAGCGAAATCGGCGAGAGGCTCGTCAATACGCATTCCAAATGTTATATGCCAATGAATTTCATACTGATCAAAATGATGTTCAATTTCCCGAAGGAAACATTCATAAAGCAATGGATAAGGCATATGCAAATAGTATTATAGAGGGTGTACTATCAAATGTTGAAGCAATTGATGCTACATTACAGCCATTCTGTAAATCTCGTAAAGTAGCAAATTTAGATAAGGTGGATCGTTCTATCTTACGTATTGCAGTTTGGGAAATGAACAATAAAGTGGAACCTTTAGAGCCATCTATTGCTATTAATGAAGCCATTCAATTAGCTAAAGAGTTTGGCTCTGATGCATCTTATAAATTAATTAATGCAATCTTAGACGCATATAATAAGAGTAAATAATGAAACGATATTACTTAGGCATTGATACGAGTTGTTACACCACAAGTTGTGCCATTGTAGATAGCGACTTTCACATAGTAGGGGAAGCACGTAAAATCTTAGAGGTAAAACCAGGTGAGCGAGGACTACAACAATCAAATATGGTCTTTCAGCATACAAAGGCGTTGCCTAAGTTAATGTCAGAGTTGCCTCAGGTACCAATTAGCGGCATAGGTGTTAGTGGCTTTCCGCGCCGTGAAGAACGCTCTTATATGCCTGCCTTTATGGTCGGGTTAGGACAGGGGCAAACCTTGAGTCATCTTATGAATGTGCCTTTACATATTTTTGCACATCAAGAGAATCATATATTAGCTGCTTTGAGGGATTTAAAAAATATTCCTAATGACCCATTTTTGGCATTACATCTATCAGGTGGCACGACAGAACTATTATATTGCCATTATCAAGGAAACGGTATTTTTGAATCTCATATCGTTGGTGGTTCTAGAGATTTACAAGGGGGACAATATGTTGATCGCATAGGTGTCGCGTTGGGCTTACCATTTCCTGCAGGTAAACATTTAGAGGCATTAGCATTACAAACTACAGAATATGAACCATTGCCATCATCTGTAAAAGACGGATGGATTAGCTTTGCCGGTCCTTGTAGTGCTGCTATGCGGCGTATAAATAACGCTATGAGTGATATAGATAAATCTAAGTTAGCTAGAGCTGTTTTTACTTCCATTGGAAATGCTCTAGAAAAAATGATTACTTATCATACTAAAGAGAAACCTGTACGTGCACTCATTGCTGTAGGTGGTGTGATGAGTAATAGTTTACTTCGTAAGCGGATGGAAACCTATTGTAAACGAAATCATCTCCAATTACATGTGGCGCAACCACAATTCTCTGTTGATAATGCCACAGGTAATGCTTTTGGTGCTGCTTATTTACAAGAATCTAGAGGATAATCGTGAATGTATTAACCATTACACAATTAAACAATCTCATAAAACGTACCTTAGATCGTGAATATCTATTAAAGAATGTATATGTAAGTGGTACCATTATTAATGCAAAACGTCATAGCAGTGGTCATATGTATTTTTCTTTAAAAGATGAGGAATCTGCTATTGATGTGACAATGTGGTCTAGTACCGTCATGCAAAAGGGACTAGCTAATGCCATTCAAAATGGTTTATTAGTAACTGTAAAAGCATCTGTTAACTTTTACAATAAAATGGGCCGTTTAAATCTCATTGCATCAGATATGCAAATAGGTGCTAAAAGTCCGTTACAGCTCGAATTTGACGCCCTAAAACGAGAGTTAACTGCTTTGGGGTACTTTGATGATAGCCATAAAGTAGGTTTACCCTATATGGCGAGTTGCATTGGTATTGTTACATCCCAATCTGGTGCTGTATTACATGATATTCTACATGTTAGTAAACAACGCAATCCACTAGTTCAATTTAAATTGTTTTCCGTTCCTGTACAAGGTAGTACCGCAGGCCCAATTATAGCAAAAGGAATTGCTACGGCAGATGCTGATCCAGATATTGATGTCATCATCGTTGGTCGTGGTGGTGGATCTATGGAGGACTTGTGGTGTTTCAATGATAGAGCTGTTGTAGAGGCAATTTATAATGCTCATACACCGATTATTTCGGCGGTAGGTCATGAAACAGATTACACCTTATGTGATTATGTAGCTGATGTACGTGGTGCTACGCCTAGCCATGCTGCAGAAATGGCAGTACTTCCAATTACTATATTACAAGATCAGTTGACAGAAAAAGAAGAGTATTTACACGAATATATACGCTATACACTACAACAAAAACGTACAGATTTAACATTGCTCTTTAATCGAAAACTTGGCATTCCAGCTCTGCAATTTTTACATAAGCAAAAATCACACTTACAAGAGCTTTCTCAAACTCTAACTAATGCAACTAAAGAACGATGTAATGCAGAGAGACATAGCTTAGCATTATTGGCACAACAGTTAGAGTCACTAAATCCATTACAAATGATGATTAAAGGTTTTGCAAAGGTTGAGCATGATAACAAACCTATTACTTCGGTTGCCCAATTACAACCAAATGACGATATACGAGTTACACTAGCTGATGGTTATATTACTGCTACGGTAAAGGAGGCGCACAAGGATGGCCGCATCACTAAAAAGTTATGAGAAAAAATATAAGGCCTTAGAAGATATTGTTAAGCAATTAGATGATGGGGATATGACCATTTCTGAGCTTTTATCACAATATAAAAAGGGCTTAACTTTGGTAAAAGAATGTGCTGAAATGCTCGATTCTGTTGAAAATGAAGTACAACAAATTATCGAAGAAGTCCGCATCAGCGAATAAGGAGATTCTATGTTCAAAGATTATTTAGCATCTAGCAAACAAAATATTGAACAATGGTTAGGCGAAGTACTTAATAGCCCAAATCAAGAATTTGAACAACTTTATGAATCTATGAATTATAGTTTAATGCAAGGTGGCAAACGAATACGACCTATTTTAACTAAGGCTGTGTTAGAAATGCTTCATAAAGAGCCAGCTGATTATAAGGAATTTCTATGTGCTATGGAGTGTATCCATACGTATTCATTAGTTCATGATGATTTACCAGCTATGGATAATGATGATTATCGCAGAGGTAATTTGACCAATCACAAAGTATACGGTGAGGGACTTGCTATTTTAGCCGGTGATGGGTTATTAACATATGCCTTTCAATTGATGACTTCAAATACAGTTGCTAGTGCACAGCAAAAACTAGATGCTATACAATGTGTTGCTACTGCGGCTGGTCCAGAAGGTATGGTTGGGGGACAAGCCTTTGATTTGCTCAGTGAAGATAAACATATTCCTTTAGAAGAATTAAAGGTTTTACATACTGGTAAAACAGGTGCACTATTTAACGCTTCTGTAGAATTAGGTCTTATTCTTGGATGTGCTAATAATACCACGCGAACATTCCTTATGGAATATTCTAATTGCCTGGGATTATTATTCCAAATTACTGATGATATTTTAGATGTAACCGGTACTATTGAAGAATTAGGGAAAACACCCGGTAGTGATATTCGCCAACATAAATCTACCTATGTATCTTTACTAGGTTTAGAGGAAGCAAAACATCAAGCCTACCTAGTAGGTAGCCAAGCTCATGATGCGTTAAACTTGGTTTCTTATGATACAACTATACTATCAGCATTAATTGATTATCTTTTAGAACGTACGAATTAATGGGTATTACCTGTAGAAGGTATAAACAATGATTGATATATTACCACAAATAGCACATAATTATATCGCACAAGCTGCATTTTGGGGCTGGTTTACGGCTCAAGCTATCAAATTTGTATGGCAACTCTTAAGACATGGTAAATTCCGACCAGAGCGCCTTGTTGGATCTGGTGGTTTTCCAAGTTCACATACATCATTTGTAATTGCTACAACAACAGCGATTTACCTTAAAAATGGTGTAACGGATCTATTTATATTATCCTTAGTATTTTCAATTGTTGTTATGTATGATGCGTCTGGTGTACGATTAGAGGCAGGACGACAAGCTCAAATACTTAATCAAATTGTAGATTATTTTACCAAAAAGAATATACCTGTTGTCATTACACGTAAAGAAGCATTAAAAGAGTTGTTGGGACATACACCTATCGAAGTATTTGGTGGTTTAATTCTCGGTATTCTTGTGGCCTTTATTCAGTTTTATTGTATTTATCATGGTGTAATATGAACAATAAAGAACGATTAGATATACTCCTCGTTAATCGAGGCCTTTTTGAAAGTAGAGAAAAAGCAAAAGCAGCTATTATGGCGGGCCTTATATTTATGGATACTACGCGCATAGATAAAGCAGGCACCAAGATTCCTGCGGATGCTAATATTATTGTAAAAGGCAATACCCTACCTTATGTAAGCCGTGGAGGACTTAAATTAGAAAAGGCTATTCAAACTTACCCTATCGATTTACATGGGGCTGTGATGATTGATATAGGAGCTAGTACAGGTGGTTTTACAGATTGCGCATTACAAAACGGTGCGTCTAAGGTCTTTGCCATCGATGTAGGATATAATCAATTAGCTTGGAAATTACGCCAAGATTCACGTGTAATTAATATGGAGAAGCAAAATATCCGTACTGTTACTGCTGAACAAATAGGTGAACTTGTTGATTTTATTTCTATTGATGTAGCATTTATTTCTTTAGACAAAGTTTTACCAGTAGCTACTAATTTATTAAAAGATACGGGCTCACTTGTGGCCTTAATAAAACCACAATTTGAGGCTGGTAAAGAAAATGTTGGTAAGGGCGGTATAGTGCGAGATAGTGAAATCCATAAAGAAGTATTACATCGTATTCTACATGTTGCGTATGATTGTGGATTGTATACACATGGCTTAACTTTCTCACCAATTAAAGGTATGGAAGGTAATATAGAGTTTTTAGGTTATTTTAAAAAGTACGAAGAAGGGGCCTTAACCATTGATGATACTTTGATTGATACAGTGGTTGCAGAAGCCCATTCATTATAGGAGATTACTATGCGTATCGGATTCTTCCCCAATATGGGGAAAAGCAATATTATGGCAGTTTTAAAAATGGCTGCACATATTTGTAAAGATGAAGGTATCGAAGTATTTTTGCCAGATGATCTCGAATCAGATGCACCTGCACGAGTACTTAAGATTCCTGAAACTCATATTTTAAGTCGCCCAGAAATCTTCAAACAAATAGATATTGCCTTTAGTTTTGGTGGTGATGGTACCATCATCCATCTTGCAAGACAAATTTATCCATATAATGTACCTGTTTGTGGTATTAATCTTGGCGAACTAGGTTTTTTAAATCAAATTGAAATTCATCAAATGCAAAGTCATATTAAACGTATTGCTAATGGTGATTATAATATTGAAAAGCGCGGACATTTATATGCTTATATCGAACGTCATGAGGGTAAAGAGGAAGAACTAGTTCCTATCATTAACGAAATTGTTATCACTCGTGCTGAACCGGCTAAAATGGCTCGAATTAATATGTCCATAAATAATCAACATACGCAAATGTATCCATCGGATGGTTTAATTATTTCCTCTGCTACAGGTTCTACCGGCTATAATCTATCGGCTGGTGGTCCAATCATGAAACCAGATAATCGATCTATCATTGTCACCCCAGTAGCACCACATTTAATTCAAGGTGTAAGCCTTGTTTTAGAGGAACATGATACGATTCAAATTACAATGCCGGAAAGAGAACCACAATTACATATTTGTATTGATGGTACATTTGACTATACTTTTACAAATAAAGAAACCTTACATATAAGCTCTAACCCTGTATATTGTTTATTTGTACGATTCAAGGATCAATGTTTCTTTGGTACACTATTTAAAAAGTTAGCATCTCGTCGAGATGAATTGTTATAACCAAATCTCAAGTGGGGTGGTTTTGTGATTAACATTAACAATGCTGTTCAATTCCAACATTTAATCTGGGATAGATGTATGGAAAATGCCAAAGTGGTAGTAGATGCTACATGTGGTAATGGCCATGATCTTTTATACCTTTCTAAACGGGCACAAAAGGCATGCCATCTATATGGAATTGATATTCAAATGAAAGCTATTAAAACTAGCAAGGAGCTTTTACAATCAAATGATATTGCGCCAGAAGTGAGTTTAACGTTTATTCATGACTCTCATGATTTGGCAGTAGCTCATCAATTAAAGGATGAAGTTATTGATTTAATGATTTTTAATCTAGGATATTTACCTGGAGGAGATCACCAAGTTGTAACAAAACCGCATCAAACCATTGATGCCATAAATGAAGGTTTACACAAACTTTCCAAGTCTGGAGTTATTACAATAGTTGCTTACCCTGGAACAACAGAGGGATTTGAAGAAATGCAGTCTCTTAAATCGTATTTATCAGATTTAGATCAGAAAATATATAATGTATGCCATTGGCATCCGATGAACCAAATACATAATCCACCTGAGTTATTTATATTGCAAAAACGATAAAACGAAATATATCTTTATTCATTATGAATAAAACTCATACTCAGTTAGTAAAACCCCCTTTATAGGGGATTTTAATTATACATGTATATTTTTCTATTTTTAAATTATTAATTCCCTATAAATAGATGAACCTTATGAGCTATGAATTTGTACGTTATCAATATATAGAATATTAACAATATTTTAAATATTAATATAATATGCATAAGACGTATAATATATGCGATTTATACCATATATTAATTATGAATATATGGTATAATATTATCAGAAAGATACTATTCTCTTTTATGTGCAAGGTTTAAAAAAGGGAGTTCAAAATGAAACGCTATCGCTATAACAAAATTAAAGAGATCGTGCAGTCCAAGGCGATTGAAACACAAGAGGAATTAGCTGCGGCTTTACTAGAAGAAGGTATTGAAGTTACACAAGCTACAGTTTCTCGTGATATTAAGGAATTAATGTTAATCAAAATTCCTACAGGCGATGGACATTATCGTTATGCATTATCTCCAGAGGAAAATGTAGTTTTATCTCGTAGTCGTATTAACCGACTATTCCAAGATTCTTTGATTAAAGTTGATCACAGTTTAAACCAAGTTGTATTACATACAATCCCTGGTTCTGCTCAATCTGTAGCATTTTCTATCGACCATGCAAAATGGACTGAAATTATTGGTACATTAGCAGGGGACGATACTATTTTGTTAATTGCAAAATCCGAAGCTGAAGTTCCAGCAATTTTAGCGAAAATTCAAGATTTAATGAAGGACTAATAATATGTTAACGCAAATGAGCATTCGCAACTTTGCGTTGATTGAGCAAATGAATATTTCATTTAATGATGGCATTACTATCTTTACCGGCGAAACTGGGGCAGGGAAATCCATTCTTATGGATGCCTTTAGTATCCTATTAGGAGAACGCGCAAGTAGCGAGTTTATTCGTCACGGTAAAGATAGTTTTGTTATTGATGGAATATTTGATATTGCTAATCACCAAAGTATTCAAGACCTATTAGAGTCTAAAAATATCATGATAGAAGAAGGCCAGTTAATTCTATCAAGATCCTTTAACCGTAATGGCAAATCTAGTATATTGGCTAATGATCAACCAATACCTTTAAAAGCTTTAAAGGAGATTGGTCAATACTTAGCAGATATTCACGGACAATATAGCAACCAACGTTTACTAGACGCTGATACACATCATGAATATTTAGATACTTTTAATAAAGAAGGAAAGGAAGCCTATAAAGCTTATACTGATGCGTATAAAATTTATAAGCAAGCAAAACAAGATGTAGATCATTTACAAGAAAATATGTCTGAGCGAGCCCGGGAGCTTGATATGCTTAGATACCAAATCGATGAAATTGAAGATGCTGGTCTGAGTGTTGGTGAAGATGTAACTATTGCAGAAGAACTTAAGCGTCTTGACAGTTTTGAACATATCGATAAGATTTTAGGTTCTTGTTATGATGCCTTTTATAATGGACGTCAACCATTACTTGATACGATTAACTCGATTAAGGTAGAGGTTAATGATCTAGTAAAATATGACAGCGAGTTAAAAGAAGTCTCAGAAATGGTGGACTCTGCTTATTTCCAACTAGAAGAAGCTGCACAATCTTTAGATCGTTACAGGGATACTATCAGCTACGATGAAGAGCGTTATAAATATTGCCAAGACAGAGATACCACAATTTATAGCTTAAAGAAAAAATATGGTGAAACCGTAGAAGATATTCTAGCATACGAAGAAAAGGCGCAATCTCGTTTAGAAGAACTAGAAGACCTTGTATTTGCTCAAGATGAATTAGAAACTCGTCTTGAAGAAGCAAAAAAGGTAGCAGAAGAAGCGTTAACAGTTTTACACGAGGTACGTCAAAAAAATGCAAAAGATATTGCTACGGCCTTACATCAAGAATTAGTGGATCTAGGGATGCCCAAAGGGGATATTCAATTTCATATTGAAGAGGGGACTGAGTTATCCTCATTAGGTGCAAAGTCTATTGAAATGCTATTCTCTGCGAATAAAGGGGAACAGTTATTACCTCTACATAAAGTAGCATCTGGCGGTGAGTTAGCTCGCATTGCATTAGCCTTTAAATCAGTATTCCGTAGTGACGCTTTTAAAACGATGGTATTTGACGAAATTGACGTTGGTATCAGTGGTGATATAGCACTTAAGGTGGCAGAAAAAATACTTAATTTATCTAGAACAAATCAAGTATTTTGTATTACTCATTTGCCTCAAACTGCAAGTATTGCGAAACAACACTATCATCTATCTAAAATCGAGCAAGATGATCGTACAATCTCTACATTAGTAGTCTTAAATGAGGACGAACGAGTAACACAAATCGCGTCTATGATGTCTGGTAAGGGAATGTCTGCTACAGCACTTGCGGCGGCGAAAGAACTTATTGACCATTTTAATTGACTAAAATCGCATAATTACTTATACTAATAGTATTAAATGAATATGTTGATAGAGGTGCGAGTATTAAGAGTAATCATGAGGAGTAGGCATGCATTGATCCATGATAAAAGGGATGCTTGCCGAAGTTCGATGATTGCGACTCATCGTTCTGGTTGTCTATTTAATAGATAGACAACTGTCATCAATCTTGTATTGGTGGAGTGCTATCATTGAGCTTTTCATAAGAGTATATATAGCTATATAATCTATAAGGCCAGTGGATGCATCCACTGGCTTTTTTGGAGGTATATATGATTCGAGTAATGGTAAATGGCGCTGGCGGCAAAATGGGTCGTGAAGTGGTCAAAGCAGTACATAACGATCCTGATTTAACATTAGTTGGTGGTATTGATCCGACTAAGGCAGGGGAAGATGTAGGCTCTGTAGCAGGAATCGAACAATTAGGTATCAAGATGAATGCCTCCATTGATGAGGTATTAGATATAAATAAACCTGATGTGATTGTAGATTTCACTAATCCTGCAGTTATTTATGAAAACGCGAAGAAAATGTTATCCGCTGGTATTCATGTAGTCATCGGTACTACAGGATTGACCGCAGAACAACGTGATGAACTTGATACAATAGGTCGTTCCAATCAAGCAAATTGCTTAGTGGCGCCAAACTTTTCTCTTGGGGCGGTAATGATGATGAAAGTGTCTGCAGAGCTCGCTCCATATTTCCCTAATGTAGAAATTATAGAATTACATCATAATCACAAATACGATGCGCCTTCTGGCACAGCTATTTTAACAGCTAAATTGATTAACGATGCTAAACAAGCTGCTAAGGTAACTGCTGATGAGGATTTAACTCGTGAAAGCTTACCAGGTGCTCGTGGTGCTAAGGTTGACGATGTAACAATTCATAGTGTACGCCTTCCAGGTTATGTGGCTCATCAAGAAGTTTTATTTGGTGGTTATGATGAAACATTAACCATACGTCATGATAGCTTAAGCCGTTTATCTTTTATGCCAGGCGTAGTATTAGCATGTAAAAAAATTAGTTCTAAAACTGGCTTAACATACGGTTTAGAACATTATTTATAATATTTGTGCAAGGAGATGTATCAATGAAAAAACCTAATATTGCAATTCTAGGTGCTACTGGTGCAGTAGGTGCTGAATTTATTACACTTATTGAAGAACGTAACTTTCCTTATGAAAACTTAAAACTATTAGCTTCCGCTCGTTCTGCAGGTACAGAACTTACTGTGAATGGTAAAACATATATTGTAGAAGAAGCAAAACCTGAATCTTTTGATAATATTGATATTGCGCTATTTGCAGGTGGCTCTATATCTAAAACATTAGCGCCAGAAGCCGCTAAACGCGGTGCTATTGTAATCGATAACTCTAGTGCATTCCGTATGGATCCTGAAGTTCCACTCGTAGTACCAGAAGTTAACCCAGAAGATATCTTGAAACATAAAGGTATCATTGCAAATCCTAACTGCTCTACAATTATCATGAGTTTAGGATTAAAACCTCTTCATGATCTCTCTCCAATTAAACGTGTAGTTGTAAGTACATACCAAGCTGTATCTGGGGCAGGTAAAGAAGGTATTGAAGAACTTGAAAATCAAGTAAAACAATATACTGCAGGCGAAGAAATGACAGCAAATCTGTTGCCAACCGGCTCTGCTCCTAAACACTATCCTGTAGCATTCAACTTATTGCCACAAATTGATGTGTTCTTAGAAAATGATTATACTAAAGAAGAAATGAAGATGGTTTACGAAACGCAAAAAATTCTTCATGACGAAACTATTCAAGTAGTCCCAACTACAGTTCGTGTTCCTGTATATCGCTCCCATTCTGAATCTGTCTTGGTAGAAACAGCAGAACCTGTATCTGTAGAGGCTTTCAAGGTGGCATGTGAAAAATTCCCTGGGTTACAAGTTAAAGATAATCCTGCTGAACAAATTTACCCTATGCCATTGTATACATCTAATCAAAACAACTGTGAAATTGGTCGTATTCGTAAAGACTTATATAATGACAAAGGTATGAACTTCTGGATTGTAGGGGATCAAATTCGTAAAGGTGCAGCTCTTAACGCGTTGCAAATTGCTGAGTACTTGGTGGAAAAACAAGCATTTTAATCTATCAAGGGGAGGACATATATGAAAACCTTTGGTCGAGTGTTAACAGCTATGGTGACATCCTTTAATAGTGATGGATCCGTAAATATTGAAAATTGTGTTGCTATCGCCAATCATCTGTTAGATAATGGCTCTAATGGTCTTGTGGTTTGTGGCACAACGGGTGAAAACCCAACTATGTCTAGAGACGAAAAATTAGCTCTATTTAATGCGATTGCAAAAGAATGTGGACATAAAGGTTCGATTATTGCTAACGTAGGTAGTAACGATACAATGGCTTCTGCAGAATTTGTAAAGGAAGTCTCTAAAATCGATGGTATCGATGGTTTGCTAGTTGTAGTACCTTATTACAATAAACCGAACCAACAAGGCCAATATTTGCATTTTAAAACTATTGCAGAAGCTACTACATTGCCAATTATGGTGTATAATGTACCAAGTCGTGTAGGGACAGGTATTTTCCCAACTACCTTAGTTCAACTACATAACGAATATCCACATATTTGTGCTATCAAAGAGGCAAGTGGTAATTTAATGATTGCTTCTGAAATTAAGCGTTTAATGCCTGGAGATGATTTCATGGTATATAGTGGGGACGATGGTCTTACATTACCGATGTTATCTGTTGGAGGATGTGGAGTTGTATCTGTAGTATCTCATGTAGCAGGCAAAGATATGAATGCTATGATTCAAGCTTATGAATCTGGCCATAACTACGAAGCGATTCGTATTCATCAAGCTTTATCAGAAATTATAAAAGCTATGTTCATCACCACAAATCCGATTCCTGTTAAATATGCAGCCCGTAAAATTGGCTTACCTGTGGGAAAATTTAATTTACCAATGTGTGAACCAACGGCTGATGAAGCAGCATATATTGATAAAGCATTAGCAGAATATCTAAAATAAAATATTAGTATAAAATAAAAACCAGTAACTACATTGTAGCTACTGGTCTTTATTTTATACTACAATCACTGTTATTTTTGATTAGAGTCA
>CAMUQE010000003.1 GCA_947096075.1 Veillonella parvula
GTGTTTAATTAAAGACTCACTTAATAGATAATCAAGAGGCTTAACCGCTTTAGCAACTAACTCCTTAAATGCCTGTCCCCCATGATTACGCACATAATCATCTGGATCTTTGCCGTCTGGCATGGCAAGGACACGCACCTTAAAATCCGTATTTTGCAATAATTCAATAGCTCTAGCAGCCGCCTGACGACCAGCACCATCCATATCATAAGCTAACACGATTTCTTCAGCCTGCCTCATCAAGATATGTCCATGATCTCTTGTATAAGCAGTCCCCAATGATGCGACTACATTAGTAATACCATGATTATGAGCAGATATAACATCCATATAGCCTTCTACAAGGATAGCTTGTTTTTCTTCACGAATCGTTTTATAGGCCTTATCGAAAGCAAATAAGAGCTTACCTTTTTCAAAAATCGATGACTCTGGGGAGTTTAAATACTTTGGTGTACTGTCATCCATAACGCGTCCACCAAAAGCAACTACTCGCCCTTTACCATCCATAATGGGGAACATAATTCTATTTCTGAAGAAGTCATAAAATTGACCCTTTTGATTCTTTCGAACAAGATTCAACTCTAAAAGAATGGAATCATCAATGCCACGGTCATGAAAGGCACGATATAACTTATCCCAACCATCAGGAGCAAAACCAAGCTTAAATGTTTCTATGGTTTCTTGTGTGAGCCCCCTCTTTTTCAAATAATCTAATCCCACTTTACCAATAGAAGTTTGAGTGAGACAGTTATGGAAAAAGGTAGCCGCTAAATCAGAAGCCTCATATAGTTTTTTGCGTCTTTCATCTCTAGCTCTTTGCTCAGGTGAAAGTTTCGCCTCTGGCAATGGAATATTAGCTCGATTAGCTAGCCGCTCTAGTGCCTCTACAAAGGTTAAATGCTCTAACTCCATAAGAAATTTAATAGCATTCCCTGACGCATGGCAACCAAAGCAATAATAAAAACCCTTTTCAGGGGCAACGCTAAAGGATGGCGTTTTTTCATTATGGAAAGGGCAACAACCCCAATAGTTCTTGCCGCGTTTCTTTAAGGCTACATGCTCAGATACAACTGACACGATATCATTAGCATCTTTGATTTGTTCAATCAGTTCATTTTCAAAATATCGGCTCATAGCCAACGCCTCCTTCCCCATATATATACTAATTCTATATACAAATAAAAATTCCTCTATTTGTAAAGCATTTTAATCAATTAAATTATTAAAAAAAGTATAAATCACTTGATACGAATCATAGGAATCACCATCTACAACACAGTGTACATGATGATTCCTATACGCCGTATATAGCGATATGTAATTACCAAAACTTTGATAACAATAGGCTGCAATGAAAACATTGCAGCCTATACTTATCGCTTATTGCATATTATTTTGCGTAATCCACAACGCGAGTTTCACGAATAATTACGACCTTAATTTGGCCTGGATATTCAAGTTCTGACTCGATGCGTTTTACGATATTCCGAACGAGTAATGTAGACTCAGCTTCATCAATCTTATCCGGCTTTACTACAACGCGAATCTCACGACCGGCTTGAATAGCAAAACATTTTTCAACGCCTTCGAAGGATTCAGCGATTTCTTCCAATTTAGATAAACGTTTTAAGTAGTTCTCTAATGTTTCTCGACGTGCTCCTGGACGAGCCGCGGAGATAGCATCAGCAGCAGCTACTAATACAGCCTCTACAGTTTGGAACTCTTCATCACCATGATGAGCACCAATACAGTTGATTACTGCTGCACTTTCACGATATTTACGAGCCACATCAACACCGATTTGAACATGAGAACCCTCAAGTTCGCGGTCCAATGCTTTACCAATATCATGAATCAAACCACCTCGTTTAGCCAAAGTTACATCACAGCCTAGTTCAGCTGCCATTAAACCTGCTAAATGAGATACTTCAATGGAATGTTTCAATACGTTTTGACCATAACTAGTACGATATTTCAAACGACCTAAAATCTTAACAATTTCAGGATGTAAGCCGTGAACATCAGCTTCAAATGTTGCTTGTTCACCAGCCTCTTTAATAGTTTGGTCCACCTCTTTACGAGCTTTACCAACCATTTCTTCAATACGAGCTGGATGGATACGACCATCTACAATCAATTTTTCCAGAGCAATACGAGCCACTTCACGACGAATTGGATCGAAGCCGGAAAGAATAACTGCTTCTGGTGTGTCATCGATAATCAAATCAATACCTGTTAATGTTTCGAGTGCACGAATGTTACGGCCTTCGCGACCAATAATGCGCCCCTTCATTTCATCATTAGGCAATGCCACTACGGATACGGTAGTTTCCGCTACATGGTCAGCTGCACAACGTTGGATGGCAGAGGAGATAATTTCTTTCGCTTTTTTCTCCGACTCATCCTTAGCTTGCTGCTCCATTTCCTTAACCATAATCGCCGTTTCATGGCGAATTTCTTGTTCCACATTCGTTAACAAGATATTTTTTGCTTCTTCGAACGTCATGCCAGAAATACGTTCCAATTCTGCCATTTGTTTTTCATACAAAGCTTCTACCTTTTCACGGCTTTGGGCTAAGTCAGCTTCTTTGCGATGTAAAGCTTCCTCTTTGTGCTCAATATTGTCTAATTTTTTATCCAAAGATTCTTCTTTTTGAAGAATACGACGTTCCATACGTTGAAGTTCAGAACGACGATCTTTATTTTCTCGTTCCACATCAGAACGGAGCTTATGAATTTCTTCTTTCGCTTCTAATAAAGCTTCTTTCTTTTTAGACTCAGCTGTGCGTTCACCATTTGCAATGATGCGTGCAGCCTCTTGCTCAGCTTGATTCAGTTTTCCTTCAGCAATATTTTTTCTTAAAAAATAGCCTACCCCTAGTCCAATCAGTACCATTACCACTGCAATTAGACTATACTCTAAAATTTCTTTCACCTCCTTTTAAGTTCTCAAAATTGAGCTTTCATGCTCCTTTTTATGCCCTTTATGCATTAAATTATCAATTAGCCATATCATCATATAAATAAATAAGGCTATTATTAATTTTAGACTTCAAAGCCCTTTCTGTCAAGATTTTACAAGCTTAGTAAGGCCTCTCAAAAAGCATAATTTATTCATAAAAATCATTGTATACAATTTGAATTGTGCTTGTTGAGAAACCTCTGTATTTGAGAAAATTAAATACCTTTGCCCGAGGAGCCCGCTCTTCATTAAGAATAGAACCAAATTTTTTCTCTACCACCCGATAAGCAGCTTTTACCTCATCATAAGCAGAAATTTCTTGAGGAATCGCAAGTCCTCGAAGTTTCATTTTTTGCTTAATCACATAAGCACCGTATTTCTGTTCTTTCATCAAATAGGCTAATACTTGCTCAGATAAACGTTCATCATTAATATAATCATAATCTCTAAGGCGCTCAAGGACCCTCTCAATGATAGGGTCCTCGAATTGTTTACGTCTCATTTTTTGTGTCAGTTCATAAGAACTAAGAAAGCGTTGAGCTAGGAATCGATATGCTTGGTCCATAGCAGCTTGCATCGTTTCGTCACTCATGATTATACTTCTTCAGTTACTTCTTCACCGATCACATCAATTTCTTCAGTACCAACAGCTAATGTATCACGAATAATGCGATCGATTTCATCAGCTATTTGTGGATTGTCTAGCAAGTATTGTTTAGCCGCTTCCTTACCTTGGCCCATACGTTCCCCATTATAAGAATACCAAGCACCAGATTTATTAATAATTTCCATATTTGTACCAATATCAATAAGTGTGCCAGTTTTAGAAATACCTTCGCCATACATCAAATCAAATTCAGCGGTCTTAAATGGAGGTGCCACCTTATTTTTAACAACTTTGACTTTTGTGCGAGCACCAACATTTTCGTTATTTGCTTTGATCAATTCCCCTTTACGAACATCAAGACGCACAGAAGAATAGAATTTCAACGCACGACCACCAGTTGTTGTTTCAGGATTACCAAACATAACACCTACTTTTTCACGCAATTGGTTGATGAAGATAACAACTGTTTTGGATTTACTGATGATACCAGTCAATTTACGCAAGGCTTTACTCATCAAACGAGCTTGTAAACCTACATGAGCGTCACCCATTTCACCATCAATTTCCGCTTTAGGTACCAATGCTGCTACGGAGTCAACTACAACAATATCTACTGCACCACTGCGAACAAGGGCTTCTGTAATTTCAAGAGCTTGTTCTCCATTATCTGGTTGAGAAATCAACAAATTATTGATATCTACACCCAAATTGCGAGCATATACAGGATCCATCGCATGCTCCGCATCAATAAATGCTGCAATACCACCTTGTTTTTGAGCTTCTGCTACCGCGTGAAGAGCTACTGTTGTTTTACCAGAAGATTCTGGACCATAGATTTCAATTACACGACCACGAGGAAAACCACCTACACCAACAGCAATATCGATAGCTAGAGAACCAGAGGAAATCACCTCTACATTCATGCGATCTGCCGCCTCACCAAGACGCATAATAGCACCTTTACCAAAATCTTTTTCAATTTGTTTTAATGCGTTATCCAACGCTGCTTGTCTACCATCTACAGCCATTATTTTATTTCCCCTTTTCTGTTATATAAGTATAAACATAGTAAAGTGCTAGCTCTGCTGCACTTTGTCTAATATCTTCTCGATTGCCAATTAAATTAGCTTTATGGGCTACCGTACCATGTGGACCAGTAACACCAAACCAAACAAGACCAACAGGCTTTTCTAGCGTACCGCCTCCAGGACCAGCTATGCCTGTCGTAGAAACAGCATATGTTGTTTGACCAACAATTCGTGCCCCCTCTGCCATAGCCTTAGCCACTTGCTCACTAACAGCACCATACGCATCTAGCATATCTTGTGGTACACCTAAAACACGATGTTTCACATCATTACTATACGAGATGACACCGCCCATATAGTACTCACTACTACCACTGACATTAGTAAGAAGCTTTCCAACCAATCCTGATGTACAAGATTCAGCAGTACTAATAGTGCTGTGTTCCTTTAGCAAGGTACGGCCTAGTGTTTCCTCCATAGAAATCGTTAAGTCGCGTCCTACGCGAGAACCTAAACGCTCTCGTATGATTGCATCCCAAGGGTTAAGTAGTTCTTGCGCCGCTTCTAATGTTTCAGCCTTAGCAGTGATACGAACCTCAATGTAGCCCTTTTTAATGAGCAAAGCGATCGTCGGATTAGATTGCTTCTTAATGAGATCCATCAAGGTGCTTTCTAAATCAATTTCACGAATATCATATACACCATAACGATAAGATGTAACAACACCTTGAGAACCAAATCGACCATTTAAATAAGGAACTACGCTCTCTTGAAACGTTCCCTTCATTTCTCCAGGAGGTCCAGGCAGAAGTATGTATGTAGTGTCACCATCTTCAACGACTACACCTGGTGCAACTCCAACAGGGTTATATAATACCTTCGCCTCTTCTGGTAATTGTGCCTCTCGCCGACTCGCATCAGGTATAGTACGGTTTACACTTTTAAAAAACCGTTCAAGCTCATTCATGGCCTCTTGATTAAACACAATAGGTCTGCCAATTGAATCGGCAAGTACATTACGTGTAATATCACCCTGCGTAGGTCCTAACCCACCAGTACTAATAACGATATCAGCCCTTGTACTAGCGAGCTGAAAGACTTCAGCCATTCGTTTCGGATTATCACCTACCACTGATTGATGGGCAATGGTATATCCTAATTTATTTAACTCTTGTGCTAGCCATGATACATTCGTATTTACTGTATCACCTAGCAATAATTCTGAGCCTGTAGAAATAAGTTCTACAATCATCAGATCACCTCCACAATCGAATGTATCGAACTGTGTATTATTCTACAACCGTAGCTACTACATCATAAGCAAAGCCTTGCTCTACTTGTACCTTAAGAATATCACCAGGTTGAATGTCTTCACCGCAGTCTTCAATGTACATATTACCATCTACATCAGGTGCTTGAGATTTCAATCGACCTTTTGCAAGCAATGTGTTATTCTCGCCTTTTTCGATTTCCTCTACCATCGCATAATCAATGGTACCTTCTAAATCGCAATTGTTCTCTTCAGAAATAGCAGCTTGGATGGACATAAGAACGTGATAACGCTCTTCTTTGACCTCTTCTGGTATTTGGTCTTCACGAGCACCCGCTGGTGTGCCAGCCTCTTGAGAATATGTAAATACGCCCATGTTATCAAATTTGATTTCTTTTACAAAGTCACAAAGTTCCTCAAATTGTTCATCTGTTTCACCAGGAAATCCAACGATGATAGAGGTGCGCAATGTAATATGAGTCGGCGCATTTCTAATTTTCTTAAGCAAACGCTCAATATCATTGCGATCGTCTCGGCGATTCATTTGTTTCAAGATATCGTTATTAACATGTTGCAATGGAATATCTACATATTTACAAAGCTTTGGCTCATTAACGATAATATCTAACAATTCATCAGAGAAGAATGTCGGATATAGGTATAGCATGCGAATCCATTCTATGCCCTCTACAGTTGTTAATTCTTTTAACAATGTAGTCAACAATGGTTTACCATTATTAAGGTCAATGCCATAACTTGTTGTATCTTGAGCGATAAGGACAACTTCCTTAACCCCTGTCGCTGCCAATCGTTCCACTTCAGCCTTGATAGACTCGATAGTCCGACTACGGAATGCACCGCGTACCTTTGGAATAATACAGAATGTACACCCGTTATTACAGCCTTCTGCAATTTTAACATATGCACTATAACGAGGTGTTGTTTGAATACGAGGCATGCGCTCATCATAGATATTCGTAATATTTTCCATTATACAACTACGATTGCCGTGCTCAATAGCATCAACGGCTACCATAACTTGATCCCATGCACCGGTACCGATTAATGCATCAATTTCAGGAATTTCTTGGAATAATTCATCCTGATATTGTTGGCTAAGACAACCTGCTACGATAAGGCCCTTACAAGCACCATCTTCCTTATATTGAGCAACCTCAAGGATGGTATTAATAGACTCAGCCTTAGCTTTCTCAATAAAAGTACAGGTATTTACAACGATAAGATCTGCTTCGCTTAGGTCCTCTGTAATTGAATAGCCATTATCTCGCAATAATCCTAACATTACCTCTGTATCTACTAAATTTTTAGCACAACCTAGGCTAACATATCCTAATTTTTTCCCCATTCCATATCCTTTCGTCACTAGATTCTTTTTTATTTATTTCTTGGATTTATACAACTGACTTAGTCCTTACGGAATCGTACCTGGCTAACCCAATGATTTAACAATAACTTTTTACCTTCTAGGGTATAACCACCATTCACAGGCCATAACACTAAATCATGCCCTATAGAATCTTTTGGCTCATCCATCTCAGGATTAGTAAATATATAGGTAAAATTCTTTTCTACCATATATTTCGCCGTTTTAGAAGATAGTAACCAATTAATAAACTCTACACTATCTGCTTTATGTTTTGAATTTTTTAAAACGGCAGCACCAGTCACATAATAAGACGTACCATCTTTAGGATAAATGATCTTAATTGGATACCCATGATGACTATATTGTGCCGCATCAGACAAGTTACCAATACCAATATTTGTCTCCCCTAGCGCAGTTAAGCGTATTGGAGTAGACAAAAATTTAGCATGTTGAACCACATGAGGCTTCAAACTATACAAGTATTCAAGAGCCTCTGGTTCCCCTTTGTACTCTACCATATTGTATAACAAATTGGCCGCATTCTGAGATGCTACAAAATCAGTCATAACGATAGACCAATCACCTTGTTTTCCCAATGTTTCCCATGTAGTAATATATTTACCAATGCCATTATGGAAGGTATCATTCTGAACAAATACGATTGGATCGTACCAGAGACCAACCCAATAGCCATTTGGATCCTTTAGATTATCACGTACCTCGTCAATACGTTCATTGACGATGGGCATATATTTACCTGCATTGGCACCAACTACGAGATTATCTTCAGAAGTTAGCACCAAATCACCAGAAGTATCAGCCACGGTAGAAGCCGACCGTAGCGACATTTGTTCCTCTGTAAGAGGCATTACAGTAACTTTTACCTTTTGTTCCTCTTCATAACGCTCAGCAAGCATAGCTGTCAAAGTATTAGGTAAGTCCGTATAGACTATAATTTCACCACGAATAGGCTCTTTGGCCTGTTCTATTTGTTCTTGTTGGTAAAAGTTTATACCATAAATCAACATTCCTACCACAAATAATGCTAAGATGCTCGGAGCAATCCATCGTTTCATATATGCCTCCCATAAGACATAAAGTATCTTAAAATGAGAGTAGCTAGAGCTACTCTCTAGGTTTAACGACCACCAAAACTTTTATTAGATGTACGAACTTTAGTCACATCTCTACTACGCCTTTTGGCAGTACGGCATTGATTCCTAGGTTCGCAATCTCGTTTGCCATTACGGAATTTACTAGATTGGCTAATACGCTTAGAATTTCCACTAATTGGGCGCGGTGGAATTAAGCATTCCGCGCCAAAGCCAATTAAATCACGTCGATTGGCTTCTATGAGAGCCTCTTTAACAAGATCATAGTTTTCAATATTTTTAAACTGCATCAAAGCGCGTTGTTTTGCTTTATCTCGCCCCTTTTTAGCAACATATACAGGCTTTCCATCTAGTGGATTAATGCCCGTATAATACATGCAAGTAGAAAGACTACCCGGTGTAGGGATAAAATCCTGTACTTGCTCAGGGTACATATGGTGGTCTCGTAAAAATTCCGCCAATTCAATAGCATCCTCTAACGCACAACCTGGATGAGAGCTCATAAAGTACGGAACTAAATATTGCTTCTTACCAAGCTTTTTATTCGCCTCTTCAAACCAAGACTTAAAGGTTAGAAATTTTTCCTTACCAGCTTTTCCCATCATATTGGTAACGCGTTTAGATACATGTTCTGGGGCTACCTTTAACTGACCACTTACGTGAAACTCACAAAGTTCCCGCACAAAGTCTTTATTGTTATCGGCCAATACATAGTCATAGCGCAAACCGGAACGAACAAATACCTTTTTTACACCTTTTAGCTTACGTAGTTTACGCAGTAAAGCAATATAATCATCGTGATTTGTATTCAAGTTTTCACAAGGCTCTGGAGCCGCACAGGTACGCCCTTTACAAGCACCATAAACAGCCTGTTTATCACAAGCCAGATGGCGGAAATTTGCCGTAGGACCCCCTACATCATGAATATACCCCTTAAAGTTGTCCATCTTGATCATCTTATGTGCTTCGTCAATCAAAGACTCATGACTACGATTTTGGATAATACGACCTTGGTGATTCGTGATGGCACAGAAAGAACAACTGCCAAAACAGCCGCGTTGGCTTACAAGGCTAAACTGAACTTCGCTTAACGCTGGTACACCACCCTTATCATCGTATTTAGGATGCCACTTTCGGGTATATGGCAGGTTATAGACACCATCCATTTCATCCTGCGTCAATGGTAAAGCAGGTGTGTTCTGAATGAGATATCGATCACCATGTTTTTGGACTACAATACGACCATAGAACGGATCTTGTTCATCGTATTGAATGCGGAATGCATCGGCAAAGTCCATCTTATCCGCCTTAATAGCTTCATAGGATGGGCACTCTACATAGTCGATGGTTGGAATTTCCTTTGCCATGTAGCAAATACCGCGTATAGACGGCAAGGACTCTTTAAATCGACCTTGATCTAAGGCATCGGCTAGTTCAACGATTTGAAGTTCTCCCATACCATAGACAAGTACATCTGCCTTGGAATCTACTAAGATGGAACGACGTACCATATCTGACCAATAATCATAATGACCAAAGCGGCGCAAAGACGCTTCTATACCACCGATAATAAGAGGTACATCATTGTAAGCCTCCTTCATGCGGTTAGCATATACCAAGGTAGCACGATCTGGACGATGACCTGATTCACCACCTGGAGAATAATCATCTTGACGACGAATTTTCTTTGCTGCCGTAAATTTATTGAGCATTGAGTCTAGATTCCCTGCCGTAACAAGGGATGCTAGACGCGGTTTACCAAGTTTTTTGAAAGCCTCTACATCATTCCAATCTGGTTGATCTATAATGCCTACACGATAGCCTTTGGATTCTAAGTATCTACCAATAACCGCAGGAGCAAAGGACGGATGGTCCACATAAGCATCCCCACTGATGAGAACGAAATCTAATTCGGCCCAGCCACGTTCCTTCATATCCGAAGGTTCTGTTACTAAAAATCTATCCATTGACTGTGTAAATGCCTTTCTATCCTTCCTAATCAATCATTAGAAAAGGAATAACCATAGTAAAAATAATGCCATACAAAATAGAATAATCCCCAAAATAATGCGTTCTTGTACAATAGAGCGTTGACGTTTTCGTTGACGCGTTTCTAAAGACATACGCTTTTTAGATGTTTGGTATTCAATGAACTCACTTTGTACCAAATTAGGAGTCGCTTGAGCCTTCCGTCTCGTAACAGAACGCAAAGAAAAAGTATCTATGTCACCTACTTGTCCTTGATATACTTTTACCAAGCGATCCCCATCAAGATCTAAGTAGTTGCCATAGTTTCGAATAAAGCCCTTTACGTAGACTTGACCAGGAATGATATCATAGTTGCCATCTTCGATAGCTTCTAAATAGGTTGTTTTAATGTGTAGCACTTGCTCCACATCTTTAAAGGTTAGATTACGTCTTACCCGTTCACGTCGTAATTCCTCGCCTAATTCAGCCATTTTCGTTCCTTTCTAAATCTACGTAATATTCATATAGTAATTAGCTCATTATTGCTCATCATTAGAATCGGAGAAATATCTAGCCTTAGCTTGTTCAGGGCTCATTAAAATTTCTCGAGCCTTACTGCCCATGCTAGGGCCAACGATTTTAAGGTCTTCCATTGTATCTACAAGACGTGCCGCACGGGTATAACCTATACGAAAACGACGTTGCAACATCGATACGGAAGCTTGACCAGATTCCATAACGAGATTAACAGCTCGCTCTAATAATTCATCGCGGTAAACATCATTAGCATCAGAAGATTCTTTTTCAGCTTCCTTTTCCACATCTTGAGTTACCGTATTATCATATTCTGGTTCTCGTTGAGCTTTTACAAACTCTACAAGTTTTTCTACCTCATCATCAGAAATGAAGGCCCCTTGTACACGAATAGGTTTATTCGCGCCAATTGGAGCAAATAACATATCACCTTTCCCCAATAGTTTCTCTGCCCCTGCCATATCAAGAATAGTACGGGAATCAATTTGAGAACCTACAGCAAAGGAAATACGGCTCGGTACATTGGCCTTAATAGAACCAGTAATAACATTAACAGATGGCCGCTGTGTAGCAAGAACCATGTGAATACCTGCGGCACGAGCCATTTGTGCTAAACGACTAATAGATTCTTCAATATCATCAGGAGCCGTCATCATAAGGTCAGCTAACTCGTCGATAATCAACACGATTAACGGCATAGCAGCCTTAGGATGCGCTTCATTATAGCTCTTGATATCGCGTTTACCAGATGTAGCAAACGCCTTATAGCGAGCCTCCATTTCACGAACGGCCCAGCGCAATACAGCTGCCGCTTTTTTCATATCCGTTACAACTGGAGCCATCAAGTGAGGAATTCCATTGTAAATAGACAATTCAACCATCTTAGGGTCGATTAATAATAACTTAACCTCTTCCGGTTTGCGACTAAAGAGAATACTAGAAATCAATGTATTTACACATACGGATTTACCAGAGCCAGTCGTACCAGCTACGAGCAAGTGAGGCATCTTAGCAAGATCCGTAATAACAGGTTTACCTGCAATATCCTTACCAAGACCGACAGGAATACCACCACGAGCATCTTTAAAGTCACTACAATCAAGTACATCACGTAAATGAACGGCTTCTGTCGTTTTATTAGGTACCTCGATACCGATGGCAGATTTTCCTGGAATCGGAGCCTCCATACGAATATGTTGCGCTGCCAAATTGAGAGCAATATCGTCTGTTAAATTAACGATACGACTTACTTTCACGCCTGGTGCAGGTTCAATTTCATAACGCGTAACAGTTGGGCCTTGTGTAGCATTAACAACCTTTGCAGTAATACCAAAGTCACTCAATACATGTTCAAGCATCATCGCATTTTGCGCTACTTCTTCACCATTGTTTTGACTCCCCTTCCCTTTCGCCAAAATATCTAGGCTTGGGAAGTGGTACGGTTTATCATAGGAACGATGAATTTGGCCATCTTTAGATACAGCAACTTGCGCCGTATCTTCAGTAGTACTAATAATAGATGGTACTTGTAAACCCATGCCGGACATACCGGCCCCAGCACTTACGGAACTTGCAGCCGCACCCGTTCCTGGCACAACGGAAGCGATAGCACCATGATTAGTTTCCAATGGACCCATCGTTGTATTTTGATAGGAGAATTCTGGTTCTTCGTCATCAGAGCTTGCTGCAGTTCCAAACTCATCTGAATACTCTTCATCTGGGGTATATGCATAGTCCTCATCAGGAACATATACATAATCATCACTCGTAGATCTATGCGTATCAGAGAATTGTTCAAAGTCATCAGCTTCATAAGACTTCGCATCACCAGATGCTTCAGAAATATTAGCCAATTGCTCAGCCGCACGATTACGTGCTTCTATCTCAGCCAATTCCTTCCAAGATGTAGGAGGTTTTGGCGACTCCACAGTAGTAACTGTATCTTCAAGAGTATCAACATCTACAGTCGTGCTAGAGTCAAAGAGATCTCTTCCAGTAGCAATGCCTTGTTTTTCCAATGTATCTAATGCTTGATCTGCTGCGTCAGCAAAGCGTGTGTCTTTTTCCCTGTTATAAGCTTTACGCTGTTCTGCCGCTTCTTTACGCTGTTCATTCCAATCATCAAAAACCTCTTTTGCAACAGCGACCTTCTCAGCAGCTACCTCTTTAGCTACATCTAGACCAACTTGCGTTTTGTCCGCAGCCTTTTGTAATCCACTGCGCAAAGACAAACGTGTCACAAGAAGACCAAAAGCTATGAGTAAGAATACATCAAGAATAATAGCCCCTAGGTTGCCTAATAGTGTACGAAGAAATGTAGCAATCGCGCCGCCTATGATACCACCTTGATTAGCTAGTTGTGTAGTAATGAGTTCCTGCCCCTCAGGAACGCGCCACAAAGGAACAAGAGCTAACAAAAATAGGAAAAACAAGGTCATTACAACGCCTCGTTTTGTAATGGAAATAAATGTATCCTTATATAATAATCTCCAACCTAACCAGAAAACGCATAAACAAGGAATGATACCGCCTAGCCCAAAGCCATAACGGAATACACCTGTTAAAATCTGCCCTACAAGGCCGAGTTCAAAGCCGAAAAAGCCGAGAAAAGAAATCACAGCAAAGGCAATGACAATAAGGCCTTTCACTTCGCTACGCAAAGAAAAGCTTTGAGACTTTGATTGCTGTTTTGTACTTGTTCGCTTACGGCGTGTGTTGCGTCTTTTGGTGGAAGTATTTTCTTCTGCCATAAATCTATACAAACCCCTTACTTATATAACATTACAGTAAATTAACTTATCATTATATTATAGCATATATCGTACTATTAAGTTAATTTTTACGACGTTTCTCCCAGTCGTAAAGTAACTGTTCCTCAGTCCCTCTCTTTATGCCCTTATAGTAGGTAGCATCGACTAGAGGCGTTGGTAAATACTGCTGTTTTACATACCCATTAGGATAGTTATGAGCATACTTATAAGCTTTTCCATGACCTAATTTACTAGCCCCGCTATAGTGACTGTCTTTCAAATGATCAGGTACTTGTCCACAATCCTTATGTCGCACATCAGATATAGCAGCATCAATAGCTACATAAGCAGAATTACTTTTAGGTGCGAGAGCAACATAACACGCAGCTTCGGATAATATAATGCGCGCCTCAGGAAAACCTACCATATGAGCCGCTTGAGCCGCTGCATTTGCAAGTATGAGAGCTTGTGGATCTGCAAGACCTACATCCTCTGCTGCACAAATAACAATACGACGAGCAATGAAGTTAGGATCCTCTCCGGCTTCAATCATACGCGCTAAATAATGTACTGTTGCTTGTACATCGGAGCCACGCATACTTTTAATAAAAGCTGAAATTGTATCGTAATGACTATCACCTTTTTTATCGTATGTATATATGCGACGACCTACGACCTTTTCGAGAACTTCAATAGTAATCGTCCCCTCATTAGGAACCATAGCTGCTGCTTGTTCAAGAATATTGAGGGCCATACGCCCATCGCCATTGACGAAAATTCCCACATCCTCCAGAACTTCATCGGTTACCTGTAGATGCCGTTTGCCAAGGCCTACCTCTTCATCAGTAATGGCGCGACGTAAAATTTGACCAATAGCCTTTGGAGTAAGTGCTTCTAATGTAATAAGACGCAAACGAGACAAAAGTGGTCTATTAACTTCAAAGAACGGATTCTCTGTAGTAGCACCAATAAGGATGATAGTTCCATCCTCTACACAGGGTAACAACACATCTTGTTGGCTTTTATTAAAGCGATGAATTTCATCGAGGAATAGAATTGTTCGTTGCTGTAAAGAACGAACCCGTTTACGAGCGTCTTCAATGATGGTTCTCAACTCACCAATACCAGCGTTAGTAGCATTCAGGTTTACAAAATGACTATTGCTCATCTTAGCTATGATTCCGGCTAACGTCGTCTTACCTGTTCCACAAGGCCCATAAAAAAGCATAGATGGTATTGTATCCTTCTCGACCATAGCACGCAAGAAAGTCCCCTTCCCTATGGCCTTCTCTTGACCATATAAATGATCCAGTTTAGTAGGACGCATTCGTACAGGAAGTGGCTCGTATGTATTTGTAGGTGTCATATCAAATAAACTATCCATTCTATCACCTCAATTCGCACCCAGTTTAACTATCGTATTTTAATATCTATAACTATTCAATCAAAAAACAATGTCTTACTCGTCATAAAAGCCCAATGACGTCAGTAACTTGGTATCACTAATAATATTTATAAGACATTTATGACATTTAGGACTTTTAAGACTATAAAAAATTTTAGTTCTTACAAAAGATATATTTATAGTATATGATATTTCAGTCTATTTTTACACGCAAAAAAGCCCCACCATGCCGTAATGTACCGCGTTTTGATCCTGCAAGGGCAGGTGGGTGTCCTCCTCATCCTGCAATTGTCCCGTAAGGGCGTAACGTTCAGACGAGAGTCAGACTCCCAAAGTAAATGTGTTGGCTCAAAACTGCGATATCACACGCACATGGCAGGGATATCTTATACTTAAATAGTATCAGAAAGATTAGCAATTAACAAGTCTTGACATTTCGATTTCAATCAATTCTTGCCTATGTTTTTACACTAAAGATTGCTCTTGTTCTTCTTCTACATCTGGTTTAATATGCAACTCTTTTAATTGCTTAGGTTCTACTTCAGATGGAGCTTGGCTCATGATATCAGAAGCAGATTGAGTTTTAGGGAATGCGATTACGTCGCGGATAGATTGACGTTTTGCCATCAACATAACAAGACGATCAAGGCCAAATGCACAGCCTGCATGAGGAGGTGCACCGTATTGGAATGCATCAAGCATGAAGCCAAATTTAGATCTTGCTTCTTCAATAGACAAACCAATTGCTTTGAATACTTTTTCTTGTACGTCAGCTTGGTAGATACGCAAGGAACCGCCACCGATTTCTACGCCATTCAATACCATGTCGTAAGCAATCGCTTTTACACTGCCAGGATCGGATTCTAATTTATCAAGATCCGCATGGCGTGGCATTGTGAACGGATGATGCATTGCAACATAACGTTTTTCGTCTTCGTTATATTCGAACATAGGGAAATCAGTTACCCATGTGAATGCCAATTTATCTTGGTCAATCATGTTCATACGGCGTGCCATTTCAAGGCGTAATTCGCCTAATGCACGTGCCACAGTTGCAGGTTTATCAGCAATCATCAATACAAGGTCGCCACCTTTAGCGCCCATTTTTTCACCAATATTGCGGATTGTATCTTCACCTAAGAACTTCATGATTTGAGACTTAATAGAACCATCTTCATTGAAGCAAGCCCACGCAAGGCCTTTAGCACCGTAACGGTTTACATACTCAACAAGGTCATCAAGTTCACGGCGAGGAATGCCAGCGTCACCAGGCACAACGATACCTTTAACTACGCCACCATTGTCGATAACAGAGCGGAAGACTTTGAATTCTGTATCTTTTACAAGATCAGTTACATCAGTAAACGCCATATCAAAACGAAGATCCGGCTTATCAGAGCCGTATTTATCCATTGCTTCATCCCATGTAATACGAGGCATTGGCAAGGTGATTTCTTTGCCCAATGCAGTTTTAAATACATGAGCAATCATTTCTTCAAGCATGAAGTAAATGTCTTCTTCGTCTACGAAGGACATTTCCAAGTCGAGCTGAGTAAACTCAGGTTGACGGTCTGCACGCAAATCTTCATCGCGGAAGCAACGTGCGATTTGGAAGTATTTTTCATAACCAGCAACCATTAAGATTTGTTTAAAAATTTGTGGAGATTGTGGCAATGCGTAGAATGTACCAGCATTTACACGGGAAGGTACTAGATAGTCACGAGCGCCTTCTGGTGTAGATTTAGTAAGCATTGGAGTTTCAATTTCCAAGAAATCGCGGCTATCAAAGAAGTCGCGCATTGCTTTGGTTACCTTGTGACGTAAAATCAAATTGCGTTGCATTTCTGGACGGCGCAAGTCAAGGTAACGGTATTTCAAACGAATATTTTCATCTACATCAATGTCATCTTGGATATAGAATGGAGGAGTCTTAGCGGAGTTCAATACGCGCAACTCTTCACAGAACATTTCGTATGCACCTGTAGGAAGATTCGGATTAATAGCAGAATCATCACGTTTTGTGATAGTCCCACGTACGCAAAGCACATATTCATTACGAACATCCTCTGCTTTGTGGAAAGATTCTACGTTATGATCTGGGGATGCCACTACTTGTACTACGCCAGAACGATCGCGTAAATCCAAGAAAATCAAACCACCATGGTCACGACGGCGTTCAACCCAACCACATAATACGACCTCTTTACCTACCTCTTGTTCAGAGATGGTGCCACAACCGTGCGTACGGTGTAAGCCTTGCATTGTTTCCATTCTAATTGTCATCCTTTCACCAAAGAAGTTATACGTTCAGCCACTGTATCAAGAGATACAGTCTCTTGTTCACTAGTATCCATGAATCGAATTATGGCTTCTTTACGAACCAATTCATCATCACCCAATATAATAACATATTTCGCATTAATTTTGTTAGCGTATTTTAATTGTGCCTTCATACTTTTGCCCTGCCCGTCCATTTCAACGGTAACATACGCATCATGTAAGGCTTGGCAAATTTTAAAAGCTTCTACCTTAGCCGCATCACCAAGAGCGACTACGAATACAGATGGTTCTACAGTTGGTTCAGGCAATAGGTTTTGTTTTTCAAGAGCTAATAATAAGCGCTCCATGCCCATAGCAAAACCGATAGCTGGGGTATGCGGTCCATCGAGCTCTTCTACGAGACCATCGTAACGGCCACCACCGGCTACGGCACTTTGAGCACCTAAAGGAGTATATTGTACCTCAAAGGCTGTTTTCGTATAGTAATCAAGGCCACGTACGAGACGAGGGTTCAATGTATATTGCACATTAGCTGCAGTTAAATAGGTTTTCAATTCTTCAAAATGATCATGACACTCTTCACATAAATGTTCGTGAATTTCAGGAGCACCTATAGACAAGGATTTACATGTTTCATTTTTACAATCCAGTATACGCAAAGGATTTTTGTACAAACGTTCTTGGCAATCGCTACATAATTGTTCCTTTTTAGGTTCAAAGAAAGCGATTAATTTTTCACGATATACAGGACGACATGTCGGACAACCTACGGAATTTACCTCTACATTGAGATCTTTAAGGCCAAAATCTTTTAACAACTGTACAACCATGCAGATAACTTCGCTATCTACCACTGGAGATTGCGAGCCTAGTACCTCTGCACCAAATTGGTGGAATTGACGATAACGACCTGCTTGCGGTTTATCATGACGGAACATAGGGCCCATATAATACCATTTTGTGAGACCTTCTTTACCATATACTTTATTTTCTAAGTATGCGCGCACAGCAGATGCCGTATTTTCAGGGCGTAAGGTAAAGCTAGAGCCACCGTCATCACCGGTGGTAAAGGTGTACATCTCTTTTTGTACTACATCTGTAGTTTCACCGATACCTCGCAAAAATAATTTAGTTTCTTCAAAGGCAGGTGTGCGAATTTCATTGAAGCCGTATACTTTACAAATTTCACGCATACGTTGTTCAATATAATGCCAATGTATCATCTGTTCTGGCAAAAAGTCTTGTGTACCTCTTGGTTTTCTTATAGCCATTACACAACCTCCCAAAATCTTTCACAAATTTTATGTCGTTTCTCTAAAAGTGCATCTATCGTTACTTGATAAACGTCTACGTCTTTCGGCATATGCTGTTTAAGTTGACGATATTCAGGGGCGCGCATCCACTTAGACGAGCTACCGGGCCCCATAGATAGAATACTTTGGCGTTCTTCCATAATCTGAATATTGTATTCGCATGCTTTACCAGGCAAGGTATAGCCGATATTCTCTAACTGCCCTCTCATATACTGTTGGCGATATAAATAATATGGCACATAACCAACCGCTTCAAGACGCTCTTTACCATATTGTACCATTTCTGCCACAAGATGTTCTTCAGGAATATCATCTTCCATATGTAAATCGTACAACGGGCTACCACGTTTTAATGCTAATGTATGAATTGTAACATTTTCCGGCAGATTTTGACATACATAATCCATATTCTCTATCATATTTGACATCGTTTGGTTAGGCAAGCCTGCGATAAAATCCATATTTACGGCTAATGATGTATTGTTTTTTACATATTGTAAAAGTTCATCAATATCCCGTACGCTATGACCGCGTCCAATGCGACGCAAAATATCATCTTGCATCGTTTGCGGGTTAATGCTAATACGATTCACACCTAGCTCAAGCATAGAACGTAGCTTAGTAGGATTAACAGAATCTGGCCGCCCGGCCTCTACGGTGAATTCATGTCCTTCCGGCACGAGTAGAGATAACTGTTTTAGGACCTGGTGAAAGTCTTCATCCTCTAGCACTGTCGGAGTACCGCCGCCCATATAGAGAGTATCGACTGTTAGGCCATAGGAATCAACGATAGATTTCATATCTTCTATATCACGGTTTAAAGCACTTAGAAATTGACTTTTACCAGCATAATCCTGATAGAGACCATATGGAAACGAGCAATATACGCAACGCGTATCGCAGAAAGGAATACCACAATAGAGACTTATCTTTTTATCGTCTGTATCAGATAGAAACGGACGTTGATATTCGCCAATGGCCCCCAAAATAGCAAGCTTTTCCATAGACACAGAAAACTCGTCCCGAATGTGACGAGTTGCTGCGTGGACAGAGCCATATGTATCTATATATTTATGTAGTAGCTTTGTAGGGCGCACACCTACCATGGTTCCCCATGGAGCCTCAGCAGGTAAGCCTTGATATTCACGCAAATAGCGCAACAAGGCTTGTCCAATTTGACGACGCCCCATAGAGGAAACAGGTCCTTCAAAAATCTGAATTGTATCACCAATAGTAACAGTTAATGTATATATTCCTTCCACTTCATGCGCTTCAAGGATAACCTCTGGATGTACCTTATCAGAAAAGAGTCCTGCCGCGCCACAGTTATGAGCTACTACGGAGCCAAGTGGTAATGGACCCGTATATAGATATCCATTAACCATGATGGGACATACGCTCAAGCTTTTCTAATTCTGCTTCAGTCATATGATTTTGGCAATCACTACAGTAACCATATACTTTCAATTGATGATCAATGGTACGGAAGTTTAATTTCTTAGCGATGATAGACTCCAATGTTTCAAGCATGTCATCTTCAAACTCGGATACTTTACCACATTTTACGCAAATCAAATGATGATGGAAATGAGCGAACTCTTCGTCATTTAATTCATAACGATTACGGCCATCACCAAAATCAAGACGCTTTAACAAATCAAGTTCTGTGAAGAGATCAAGAGTTCTGTAAATTGTTGCCAACCCGATATCAGGTGCCACCTCTTTTACAAGAACATATACATCTTCAGCACTCAAATGATTTTCATCAGCATCGATAAATGCTTGCAAAATTGTTTGACGTTGTGTGGTCAATTTGTACTTTTTGTCTTTAATGCGTTCTTTTAATTTTTCTAATGTTGTGTTCATGATAAATTTCCCCTCGACTGTAAAAAATAATTCGTTTAAACCTACTGACCAACGAATGGGTTGTATTGTTTTTCATACCCTATATTTGTTTCCGGTCCATGACCAGGATAAACCATTGTATTATCAGGCAATGTATAAAGCTGAGTCTTAATAGATGATATCAGTGTCTCATAAGAGCCATTTGGAAAATCTGTACGGCCTACGGAATCTCTGAATAAAGTATCTCCTACAAACACAAGACCTTCCATGTAATAACACACACCTCCTGGCGTATGACCTGGTGTTTCAAGCACTTCGAGATCAATATCACCACATGTAATATGATCACCTTGTTTAACCTCCATGATATCAGCTTTCACCTTGATTGGTGTTGGATTGCTATAAGCACTGAGATTAAGCTCGGGATCGGATAAATACGGTACATCGCCCTTATGAATATATACGGGCACATGATAGGTGCTCACAATCTCTTGAATGCCACCAATATGATCTCCATGACCATGTGTCAGTACAACCGCCTTCGGCTTTAAGTCATGTTTTTTTAGCGCATCTAGTACTTCAGCTGTTGCAGGATCGATAATGAAAGCTTCACCTATCGCTTTATCACCGATAACATAGCAATTTGTTCCTAATGGACCTAAAGGCATGCGCATAAGTACTAATTGTTGTTCGCTCATTAAGCCCCTCCTTTACTACGTTGAACAGTATACACTTCACGAATACGACGCAATTTAGTCATTACAAAATCTAGTTGCGAAATATCGCGGATATCAACCACCAAATTGATGCTTACATTTTTTGTATCTTCTTGAACCTTAGCATTGATGTTAGTAATGGTGATTTTCAATTCTGAAAGCACCGCCATAACTTCCATGAGAATACCAGCTCGATCATAAGCTTGAATATCAATGCCTACGTGGAAAGATTCGCCAGAAGAACCGTCCCAAGAGACTTCTATCATCCGCTCTAAGTCTTCAGCAGAATGGCCCATGCTAGGGCAATCACAGCGATGAATAGACACGCCACGACCACGGGTTATGTAACCTATAATATCATCACCAGGTACAGGATTACAGCATTTTGCCATACGCACCATCACACCAGCTTCACCTTTTACGAGAACACCAGTGCCATTTTTAGTTTTCTTTTGTCCTTGAGATTTTAATTTCTCGATAATTTGCTCTGTGCTGCGCTTAGATTCCTCTACCTCTTTAGACTTTTTATAAAGTTCAATTAAACGCAAGAGAACAGTGCTCACAGGAATGCCGCCATAGCCACAGGCTGCAAACATTTCCTCTTCTGTACCGGCTTTAAGTTGTTTCGTTACATGTTGTAAACGGTTGTCTGCACATAATTCTTTCCAATTATGATTCAATCGTTTCGCTTCTTTTTCAAGAGAGTCTAAACCTTTTTCAATATTTTCAGCTTTATTTTCGCGCTTAAACCAGTTGCGAATCTTGCTCTTACTTTCAGAAGAACCTACGATATTCAACCAGTCGAGGCTAGGACGACCTGTTTTGGATGTGATAATATCAACAATATCACCATTTTGCAAGGTATAATCCAGCGGTACAATTTTGCCGTTTACCTTAGCGCCTACACAATGATGACCTACATCGGTATGAACTCGATAGGCAAAGTCGAGCGGTACAGAGCCTATTGGCAACTTAACAACGTCGCCCTTTGGCGTAAATACAAATACCTCGCCAGAGAAAACGTCTAATTTCAGAGCATTAACGAGTTCCGTTGGATTACTCGTATCTTGCCATTCAAGAACCTGGCGCAGCCATGCAACCTTTTGGTCGAATTCTTTATCGCCGTTTTTATTTCCTTCTTTATATCGCCAATGAGCAGCCACACCGTATTCAGATACACGATGCATTTCCCATGTACGAATTTGAATCTCTACAGGCTGCCCCATCGTGCCGATAACTGTAGTATGCAAAGATTGATACATATTAGACTTCGGCATAGAAATATAATCCTTGAAGCGATATGGTAATGGTTTCCACAAGCTATGAGCAATGCCAAGCACCGCATAACAATCAGGAATGCTATCAACAATTACACGAACGGCAAGCAAGTCATAGATTTGAGATAAATCGCGATTGTCCTTTTTCATCTTCTTATAAATACTGTAGAAGTGTTTTGGACGTCCTTTAATGTCCGCCTTAATATTGGCTTCGCCTAAGGCCTTTGTAAGTTGACTCATCGTATCATTAACGATGTCTTCACGGACTTGGCGTTTTTGTTTCATTTGATCTACTAGATCATAGTATTTTTCCGGCTCTAAATAACGGAAGGATAAATCTTCCAACTCCCATTTCACATTGAAGATGCCGAGACGATGTGCCAAAGGTGCAAAGATTTCTAAGGTTTCCTTAGCAATACGTTTTTGCTTATCACTACGCATATGCTTTAAAGTACGCATATTATGCAAGCGGTCACCCAATTTAATAACTACGACACGTACGTCCTTCGCCATGGCTAAAATCATCTTTCGATAGTTTTCCATTTGACGATCTTCTTTTGTTTCATATTGAAATTGGTTTAATTTTGTTACCCCATCAACGAGGAATGCTACTTCAGAGCCAAACATCTCCTCTAGGTCTTCCTTCGAGTAAGATGTATCTTCGACCACATCATGCATAAGAGCTGCCATGAGTGTAATATGGTCGATTTGTAAATGTGCCAAAATATCAGCTACAGCTAGTGGATGCATAATATATGGTTCACCGGAAGCTCTAAACTGACCTTCGTGAGCCTTATCAGCAAGCTCAAAAGCTTTTAATATTTGGTCACACTCATCATCTGTTAAATACGTATGGATATACTCCATAAACTCAGCTAAGGCTTTACTTTTATCAAAAGTAGTTTGTTCCACCAAAGCTTTGCCTTCTTCATTTACAGTTGTCATGATGTCACCTCCTATACACTATAAGTAAGGAATGTTACGGATGTGACAAGATCTAATTTTCCTTCAATGGCATTCCATCTAAGCATTAATTGACCATCATCACTTGTATATTCTTCAACAATGCCCAATTCTTTAAATACATTGATAGATGTTAGAGCACTGCGATTATTCTGATCTGCCGGCTTACGGCGCAATATATCTTGTTCTACATTATAAACCGACTGACTGCAACCTCGCATGGACTGTTTTATTATGACATACATTTGTCTAAGTCCTTCTGTAGAAAGCGTAATCGGCTCTTCAGTCAACGGTTCAATAGCTTGAATCATGAGCTGAGGAGAAACCATGCCTTGCCATTCATTCTTCTGCAAGGAGAATGCAACTTTTACCACGGTTCCCACAAAGATGGATTTAAATAAATCAGGACGATTCCAAGCGATAGCATCTAATGTACCATTCGAAGTTGCAAAAATTACCTTACAGTGATTTTTTAATTGCCCCATGAGCATAATATCCTGTACGGTAGCTTCCATAATAGCAAAGACTGGTGTACTATTAGCCATCCCATAAGGTTCAAGGGCTGATACGCGGTCAATGATATCTACATCGATATCATCAACAGGTAGTTCCGCATCAATGGCCACAACGGGAATATATTCCTCAGCAGTAACAACTTCTTTACAATACTTAGTTAAACGGTCTCGTAACTCATCAATGCGATTTGCATCGATGCTAAAGCCTGCCGCCGCAGCATGTCCACCAAACTGTAGCAAAATATCCTCGCAAGATTTTAATGCATCATATATGTTAAAGCCATCTATACTACGGCACGAACCTTTACCAACGCCATCATGAATACTGATAACTAGGGTTGGTTTGTAAAACTCCTCTACTAGACGAGAGGCAACAATACCAATGACACCTGGATGCCACTCTTCGCCGGCCACAATAGTTACATAATCAGCTTTATGTCCTTGATTGGCTACATCTATACGAGCTAACTCGTGAATATTTCGTTCTAGCTCTTGTCGTTCACGATTCGTTTCGTTTAATTCCTCTGCAATTGCCTCTGCTATATCTGCATCGTCGGTCACGAGTAGTTCAACAGCACGCGTTGCATGCGTTACGCGACCAGCTGCATTAAGGCGAGGTGCTAAGGTAAAACCAATATGTCCAGATGTAATAGTTCGTTCATGGAGCCCAGCTACATCAATAAGCTTTTTAATCCCTAAATTAGGTTCCCTATTCATCTTCTCAAGGCCAGATTTCACAATGATGCGATTCTCACCGACCAAAGGTACTACATCGGCCACAGTTCCAAGTGCAACGATATCTAAATCATCTAAGTACCATTCTCCGTGCTTTGTAAGCCACAAGGCTTGGCATAGTTTGAAAGCAACCCCTACGCCAGATAAGTTTTTATCCTTATATGGACAGTCCTTTTGCTTATGATTTATGACGGCATTCGCTCGTGGAATCATATCTGGAGCCGTATGGTGATCCGTAATAATCATATTGATGCGGTCCCGTACAGCCTCTACAATATCATAAGAGCTAATGCCACAGTCTACGGTAATTACCAAAGCCGTTCCCCGTTCAACAAGGTGCTCTAAAGCCTCTAAATTGAGACCATACCCTTCACTTTGACGTTCTGGTATGTAATAGGTAACATCAGCGCCTAATTTCTTTAAAAACCGATAGAGTACTGATGTTGCAGTAATACCATCCACATCATAATCACCATAAATGACGATTGGCTTATGACTTTCAATTGTCTCCAGAACTAGCGAAACAGCCACATCCATATCTTTTAATGTAAAAGGATCTAACAAATCTGACAAAGTACCTTGCAAAAATCGACGACCTTCGTCTACATCAATGTGACGGTTCACCATTAATTTAGCCACAATAGGGTTTACACCAAGTTCACGGATTAAGATATTCTCTTTCTCTCGGTCACCTTCACAAAGGCGCCAACGTTTTTTCTTAATCATCATATCCCTCAGTAGTTTATAATCAATATTATTCTTGAATTCAACGTATTATCATTATCATTTTTATTTATTATACCTTAAAAGTCAAATAAAATAAACTATTTTATATATTTTATTCTCATTTAAACTTTGCTATTTTCTCAACAAGAAAGAGCCTCCTATTATCAATAGGAGGCTTCATATCAGTGAATTCCTTAGAACCGGAAGTCCCGTTCGCCGTCTTTCATCTGTGCAATATAAGCTTTAGCTTTATCTTTAACTAAATCATTTTTGATATTTTCTAACTGTTGTTCAATGACCTTAGAGCCATGAGCCTTAGTCTTTTCATCACCGTAATCCATAATATATTCGTTCAATGTCATCAACGCATTTGGTTGACAACAGTTGTGAATTTGACCGGATTTTGCAAGAGCCATAAAGCGATCTCCAGTTCTACCTGCACGATAACAAGCAGTACAAAAGCTTGGAACATACCCAAGATCTAGCAACCAGTTAACGATTTCATCTAATGTACGCGTATCACTACGATCAAATTGTGCCGTATTATCTTCTGGCTTTTCTTCTTCTTTGTAACCACCTACGCTAGTACGAGATCCACCACTAATTTGGGAGATACCTAATGCCAAGCCACGTTCACGCATGGACTGACTTTCACGAGTGGACATAATCATACCTGTATACGGTGTGGATACGCGGATAAGAGCAACAATTTTTTCAAATACATCATCAGGCACAGCATTACTGAAATCATCTACATCGATATCATCAGCTGGACAAATACGAGGTACAGAAATAGTATGTGGACCTACCCCATACACAGCCTCTAAATGTTCAGCGTGCATCAACAATCCAACGAAATCGTATTTGTAATGTTCTAAGCCATAAAGAACACCGATACCTACATCATCAATACCACCTTGCATAGCGCGGTCCATCGCCTCTGTATGGTAGGCGTAGTCGCTCTTAGGGCCTGTAGGATGTAAGGCTTCATAATTTTCTTTATTATATGTTTCTTGGAATAATGTATATGTACCAATACCAGCTTCATGTAATTTTTTGTAATCCTCAACGGAACAAGCTGCAATATTTACGTTTACACGGCGGATTTCACCATTTTTATTTTTGATACCGTAAATCGTCTTGATGGATTCCAAAATATATTCAAGTGGATTATTAAGAGGATCTTCACCAGACTCAATTACGATACGCTTATGGCCCATCGCTTCTAACGCAATAACCTCTTCTCTGATTTGGTCTTGCGTTAATTTTTTACGTTTAATATCGCGGTTTTTGGAGTGATACGGACAATACACACATCCATTGATACAATAGTTAGACAAATATAACGGTGCAAATAGAACAATACGATCGCCGTAGATAGCCTTCTTAATTTCCTTTGCTAAAGCAAAAAGCTTCTCCTTATATTCAGGTAACGGACATTCTAAGAGAACTGCTGCTTCTCGGTGGTTTAATCCCTTAAATGTAGCAGCTTTCGCTAAAATAGCATCTAACAACTCCCGATTTTCCTTGTTTTCCTCTGCATAGGCAAGAGTATCAAGGATTTCCTGATGGGAAATAAATTCCTCCGCCTTTGGAGATTTTACATCATACATAGTACTTACCTCAAATCTTTCCAGTGGCAATGCCACCCCTCTTTAGGTTTATGAAAGTATATGACAACCAGTCTTCTAGTATTTCACTGATACTGTACATAGTATACCACTATTCCTACTAAAAAATATAGGAATTTGATACACAACAAAAGGTTGCCTCCTCCTAGGAGGAAGCAACCTTTATTTCATGGGGAATTCTAATCTATATCGATTATCTATATAGAATATGACTAAAATGTATGTATCTAAATTTTTAAACAATTATATATTAACCCTTACAATCTATTACTAAATTTATGACACATACTTAGTCAGTCCTATTTCCCCCACGTATCATACAATTCTTTCATAGCTCGCTCTTTTGCTATAATGCCATGAGCCATCCATAATGTGCTATCCACTTGCAATACATGATCTGCTTTTACAGCAGGCAAGTTTTTCCATAACTCATCCTTTTTTAGATTAGCTAACCGTTGATCTGCAATTCCTTGGTTATTCGCACTAGAAGCACCATAACCGGAGGATACTATTAAATACCCCGCATCAAGATCTGGTAAATGTTCTAAAGAAATAGCATTATTTGTAGGGTTAAGTTCAGTTTCTAATACCATATCAGGTGGTTTAACATTAAGCAATTCAGCCATAAAGACGTTCATATCACTTTTCATATATGGATATAAACGAATTTCTTTATTTAAAATTCGTAGAAAAGCTACCGTTTCCCCTTGCATATGTTCGGCTAAAGCTATGCGTGTTTTCTTCGCCTGCGTATAGTATTCTTTCAAACGAGCTTCACCTTTTTCAGGAACACCAAGTGCTTTAGCAATTGTTAATAATGCAACTTCTTCCTTATTTACATTGACGGAGATAGTTGGAGCAATTTTAGAAAGCGCATTATATGCCGCTTTACCATAAGAATCACGCATAATAATCAAATCAGGTTTTAAAGCCTGAATCTGCTCATAATTGATAGTCTTTGTTTCATCATTAATACTAAAATTTTGAACATTACGCTCCCTTAACTCATTAAAAAGATAGCTTTTTTCATTAAAGTTTGCCCCTATAAAAGGTTCATCCAGCGCAATCATAGGATCTTCTGTTCGAACTACTACAATACGTTTATGTTCCTTAGGCATAACCGTTTTGCCTAGCTTATGAGTAACAATAATCTTATCTCCTTCAACAGTAACGATTTTATCTGCTGCTTTTTGAATACTTGTTAATCGTTTCTTAAACTCTTTATCAATTTCTTTTGGATCATTTGATCTTTCAAGAGCTGTTTTTATTTTATCATCAAGACTAGCATAGATGGCCTCATGGGTCATACCATTTTCTTGAAGAGCACATCCAGCAATCCCCATAAGCACACAAGCCCCTAAGAGACCTGACAGTAACAAACGCTTCATACTACACCTCACGTGCCGTATGTCCATAATTCTTTATAGAATAAGGAATACAGAAAGGACGATCCGTCTTAGGATCATTCATAATCGTGGAATCTACACCGAACACATCTTTGAGCATTTCATTATGGAAAATATCATGTGGCGTGCCTTCGTACTGAATTTTTCCATCCTTCATGGCAACTAAATAATCGGCGAAGCGAGCTGCTTCATTAAGTTCGTGAATAACCATAATAATTGTCTTGTTATACATTTTATTCAAATGCTCTACCAGGTGTAATACATCCATCTGATGAGATACATCAAGGAAGCTCGTAGGCTCATCGAGGAATAAAATATCTGTATTTTGGGCGATGGCCATAGCAATCCATGCGCGTTGCCGTTGTCCACCAGACATATTTGTAATACCACGATCAGCAAATTGAAGCAATTCGGTTTCTTTCAAAGCCCACTCTACAATTTCTTTATCTTCTTTTGTAGTACGGGCAAATAAACTGCCTTGATGCGGTGCACGTCCATACATAACAAGTTCGCGAACAGTGATTTCACCAGGTGCTGTAGGATTTTGAGGTAAAATGGCAACCTTCTTCGCTAGTTCACGACTACCATAATCACTAATAGACTTACCATCTAATAATACATCACCATCCATGGGACGAATAATGCGACAAATTGTTTTTAACAACGTAGATTTACCACAACCATTAGCACCAATCAATGCTGTCACTTTACCTTCTGGAATTGTAAGGTTCAAGTTTTCTATAATTTTTGTATCACCATAACCAGTGGTTAGGTTTTTAACTTCTAATTTCATTTATATCTCCCTTTTTATACTTTTGTTTTCGCTAAAATATACAAGAAGTATGGTGCCCCAATCAAGGCTACAATAATCCCTAAAAGGATTTCGTCAGGCGCAATAATAGCTCGGCCAATCCAATCGGCAGTGACCACTAAAATAGCTCCAATTAATCCTGTTAACGGCAAGAAATATGCATGGTCGGCACCAACTAAACGACGTGCAATGTGAGAGGAAATAAGCCCTACAAAACCAATACTACCACCGATAGCTACACAGAACCCAGACAAAAGAACTGCAATAATTAGGTATACGAATCTAGAACGATTTATATGTACCCCAAGTCCAATCGCCGTTTCATCGGCTAAACTTAATAGATTTAGCTCCATATAGCGAGCATAAAGAATAAGAGATAATATAATGACTACTGGTGCAAGCACCCATACATGTTCCCAAGTATTACCAGAAATAGTACCAATAGTCCAAGTATTGACTAAATAAAATTTATTAGGATCCAGACGTGTTACGAGTAAGACTTGCAATGCATGGAACCCCGCACTCATAGAAATACCTGTTAAGATTAAACGATATGGCGAAATAACATCGCGACCTCGACAAGATAAGAGATAAATTAAAAGCGCTGCCACAACAGCACCAGCTACCGCAACAGTTGGTAATGTCCAAATTCCCCACGCCGTTGTAGAACCTGCAAAATATACTAAAAGAACTACACCTAAGCCAGCACCAGCATTCACGCCTAACAAGCTTGGGCTAGCCAATTCATTACGAGATATAGTTTGAAAAATGGCACCAGACATAGCAAGGCCCATACCAATAAATACAGCCAAAATAGTGCGAACTAAACGGAAATCAAAAACCGTAAGGTTTTCTACGTCATTACCACCGCCAAAGAGAATTCGAAAAAGATCAGATGTAGACATATCACTAAATCCTGTATGAAGATGTCCATACATAGCAACTAATAACATAAGTGTCATAACGAAAGAGTAGGCAAAAAAACGTTTTTTCATCTTATTTCCCTCCCTTACGATTTGCTAAATAAATAAAGAATGGAACACCTACAAGCGCAGTAATGGCACCTAATGGTGTTTCAAATGGAGGATTTACGATACGTGCTACAACGTCTGCAATCATAACAAGAACTGCACCAAAGAGTGCAGAGAATGGAATTACAAGACGATAATCGATGCCCACGAGTTTACGTGTTATATGTGGAATAACGAGACCTACAAAACCGATAGGACCGGCTAGAGCAACAGCAGAACCGCTAAGAATAAGTACTGTCAAACCAGATAGCACACGGACGCGATTTAAATTACTACCTAAACCAATCGCCACCTCTTCGCCAAAGCTTAAGAGTGTAACAGATTTAGAAACATACATAGCAATAAGAATACCAATAATAGTCCAAGGCAATACGAGTACAACTTGTTCCATGCGAATACCGCTAATACCGCCGGCAGTCCAGAAACTTAACTCTTGTGCGACTTGGAAGTACACAACAAGCATATGTGTAATAGCTACAAATACTGCACTAATAGCCGTACCTGCAAGTGCAAGATATACAGGGGTAGCTTTACCTCCTACGCGTTTAGCAAGAGCTAAAATGAATAGTGTTGCCAACGCAGCCCCAGCAAAGGAAAATAAAATGCTTCCATTTAAGGTTAAATAAGGAAATACAATCATTCCAACAGCTAGACCAAAACTAGCACCTGCGTTAATTCCCAAAACAGAAGGACTTGCCATAGGATTATTGGTAACACCTTGCATCAGTGCACCTGATACGGCAAAGCTAATACCTACAACGATACCTGCTATCATACGTGGTAAGCGCAATGTTTGAACGATCATCTGTCCTATACTATTAGGATCATAGTTGATAAAGGATAGAATAATATCATCTAGGCTGATATAGCGTATCCCAATGAAGAGTGAACCAAGAGATGTGGCAATTAAAATAGCTAAGGCTAATATACCTAGTAGCGTAGTTTTAGCTGTACGCCCTCCCCTTGTTTCTACATCATAATTGCTCATAAAAACTCCTTGCAAAACAAAATACTATAGAATTTACTGATATATTATATCAACACTCTTCTATCTTTTTCAATAATAAATCTCAATATCATTTATAGAAATAATACAATATTAAGAACAATAT
>CAMUQE010000004.1 GCA_947096075.1 Veillonella parvula
ATATTGCATTTTTGTACACATAGCCCTATAATTTAGTTAAAGAACCTGACAAAAATTTAGGTTGATACAAAAATAGTTAGGGTTAATTTTATATTAGCTATTAACCGGGCTGGCGTTATTTAAACTGGAAAGGTTAACCAATGACATTGGAAGAGGGGTTATTTCAATGAGTACATTAGAGCGAATAAAAGTCATAGCCCATGGATTAGCGGCGCAATTTGGCCCATCCTGTGAAGTATTGATTCATGATTTACAAGGGGATATCAATTCGTCTCTTGTATATATTGAGAATGGAACTATAACTAATCGACATGTTGGTGATGGTCCATCGCATGTGGTTTTAGATGTGCTGAGTCATGACGATGGTAGCGAGGGTAGATTTGGTTATCTCACAAAAACTAAAGATGGCCGAATATTAAAATCTTCTACCATGTATATTCGTGATGATACAGGTCGTATAGCATACTTGTTGGGGATTAACCAAGATATAACAGAGTTTGTTTTGATGCATCGGCTTTTGGATAGTCTGGTCAATACAGGTCAGGAAGATGCAGGATCTGTTGAAAAAATTACGACGAGTGTATCGGAACTATTAGATGATTTATTACTAGATGTAGAACGTATAGTTGGTAAACCAGGACCATTGATGAATAAGGTGGAACGCTTAAAAGCTATTACCTATTTAAACGAAAAAGGGGCTTTTCTTATCTCGAAGTCTTCTGAGAAGATAGCAGAGTATTTTAATATTTCTAAGTTTACTCTTTATAGTGATTTAAATACTGTAAAGGAAGAATCCTAGGAGGCAAATATGGAACGAATTCAGTGGAAACGTAATACGATGGCACCATCAAGTGACAAGTTTTTGTCCGTTATGGATGTTAGAGAGGTTAAGAAAGCTAAAGCGTTTCATGAAAGTTTTCCACAATATAGCATTACCCCACTTGTATCGCTTAATAATTTAGCATCTCATATCGGTGTTGATGCACTCTTTGTAAAAGATGAATCTTACCGATTTGGCCTTAATGCATTTAAGGTATTAGGCGGTTCCTATGCGATGGCAAAATATGTGGCGCAACAAACTGGTAAAGCTGTTGAGGATGTACCATATGATGTATTAACATCTGCAAAATTAAAAGAAGAGTTTGGTCAAGCTACATTCTTTACTGCAACTGATGGTAACCACGGTCGTGGTGTAGCATGGGCAGCCAATAAATTAGGTCAAAAATCTGTAGTATTTATGCCAAAGGGCTCTACAGAATATCGTAGAAAACAAATCGAAAACGAAGGCGCTACCGTAACAATCGAAGACTTCAACTACGATGAGTGTGTACGCTTAGCAACTAAAAAGTCTAAAGAAGTTCCTAACGGTGTTGTAGTTCAAGATACTGCATGGGAGGGTTATGAAGAAATTCCAAACTGGATTATGCAAGGCTATGGCACAATGGCTATGGAAACAGCAAATCAATTAGAAGCTGATAATTGTAAAGTTCCTACACATGTATTTGTACAAGCTGGTGTAGGCTCCCTTGCCGGTTCTGTAGTGGGTTACTTCACTAATCTATACAGCAATGTGGCTAAAAAACCTAAATTAGTTGTTGTAGAAGCGGCAGCAGCAGCTTGTTTATACAAAGGCGCTGTAGCTGATGATGGTAAACCTCGTATCGTAGAAGGTGATTTAGAAACAATCATGGCAGGTTTAGCTTGTGGTGAACCGAACACGGTTTCTTGGGATATTTTAAGAAATCATGCAGATGTATTCGTTTCTGCGCCTGACTGGGTGGCACGTTTAGGCATGCGCGTTGGTGGTGCACCAATTAAAGGCGATACTCCAATTACTACTGGTGAGTCTGGTGCAGTTCCATTAGGTCTTGTAATGGCAATTATGACGATGCCGGAATATGATGACTTACGGAAAGAGTTAGAATTAGATGCGTCTTCAAAGGTACTCTGTTTCTCCACTGAAGGTGATACGGATCCTGAAAGATATAAAAATATTATGTGGTATGGTGAAGATCGTTAGGAGGCATTAATTATGGATTTACAAGCAATTAAACAAGCAGCGGCAACTTATGGCCCAGCGATGACAAAGTTTTTACGTGAGATCGTAGCATTTCCAGGAGAAAGTGCTGAAGAAAAAGATCATGTAAAACGTATAGAACAAGAAATGAAAGACCTAGGATTTGATAAAGTTGAAGTAGATCCTATGGGGAATATTCTCGGATATATGGGCACAGGGAAAACTCTCATTGCCTTTGATGGACATATTGATACAGTTGGTATTGGCAATCGTGACAATTGGGATTTTGATCCATATGATGGTTTCGAAGACGAAACTAAAATTGGTGGCCGTGGCGTATCTGATCAATTGGGTGGTATTGTATCCGCTGTATACGGCGCTAAGATCATGAAAGATTTAGGCCTTCTTAACGACAAATATCGAGTACTTGTTGTAGGTACAGTTCAAGAGGAAGATTGCGATGGTCTTTGCTGGGAATACATGATTAAAGAACGCAATATCCGTCCTGAATTCGTAGTATCCACTGAGCCAACTGATGGCGGTATCTACCGCGGTCAACGTGGTCGCATGGAAATCCGCGTAGACGTACAAGGCGTATCTTGCCATGGTTCTGCGCCGGAACGCGGTGATAACGCTATCTATAAAATGGCAGATATTCTTCAAGACATTCGTGATTTGAATGCTAATTCTGCCGATGAAAGCACAGCAATTAAAGGTCTTGTTAAAATGCTTGATCCTAAATTCAACCCTGACCATTACGAAGAAGCTCGCTTCTTAGGTCGTGGTACAGTAACTACTTCCCAAATTTTCTATACTTCTCCAAGCCGTTGTGCAGTAGCTGACTCCTGTGCTATTTCCTTGGATCGTCGTATGACTGCTGGTGAAACTTGGCAAAGTTGTTTGGCAGAAATCGAAGCGTTACCACATGTTAAAGAATATGGTGCGAAAGTATCCATGTACGAATATGCTCGTCCATCTTGGACCGGTTTAACCTATCCAATCGAATGCTACTTCCCAACATGGGTAATTCCTAAAGATCATAAAGTAACAGAAGCTTTGGAAGAAGCATACACTAGCTTATATGGCAATGAACGTATTGGTGCAGAAGATACAGTTGAAATGCGTAAAGCTCGCCCATTAACTGATAAATGGACATTCTCCACAAATGGTGTATCTATCATGGGCCGTAATGGCATTCCTTGTATTGGCTTCGGTCCTGGTGCAGAAGCACAAGCACATGCTCCTAACGAAATTACATGGAAACAAGATCTTGTAACATGTGCTGCTGTATATGCATTATTACCATCCGTATATTGCAAAGACTAATATCATATTCTGTGAATTAGATCTATTTAATACGGAAATAATTATAACATAGTTGATAACTACAAATTTAATATGGTACCTCCCCATTTGATGAGGTATCATATAAAGTTAGATTCTAAGTAGCCCTTTAGGGAGTTGAAAGAGAGGACTTACAGATGACAGACTTCAATAAAAGTATTGAAACTTTACAAAAATTAGACGTTAGCAAAATGTACGGCGAAGATTTCTTCTTAACTTGGGAGAAATCTGATGATGAATTGCAAGGTGTTTGGGCAGTAGCTGATGCATTACGTGCTCTTAGAGAACGCAATATTTCTACTAAAGTATTTGACAGCGGTCTTGGTATTTCTTTATTCCGTGATAACTCTACAAGAACACGCTTCTCCTTTGCTTCCGCTTGTAATTTGCTAGGTCTTGAAGTTCAAGATTTAGACGAAGGCAAATCTCAAATCGCTCACGGTGAAACAGTTCGTGAAACAGCTAATATGATTTCCTTTATGGCAGATGTTATCGGTATTCGTGATGATATGTATATCGGTAAAGGTAATGCTTATATGCATCAAGTTTCCGATGCAGTTAAAGAAGGTCATGAGGATGGTGTACTAGAGCAACGCCCAACACTTGTAAATCTACAATGTGATATCGATCATCCTACACAAATCATGGCTGATACAGCTCATATCATCAAAGAATTCGGTGGTGTAGAAAACCTTAAAGGTAAAAAGATTGCTATGACGTGGGCGTACTCTCCATCCTATGGTAAACCTTTATCCGTACCTCAAGGTGCTATCGGCTTATTTACTCGTCTTGGTATGGAAGTTGTATTAGCCCATCCAGAAGGGTATGAAGTAATGCCGGAAGTTGAAGAAATCGCTAAGAAACAAGCCGAAGCTAGTGGTGGTTCATTCCGTAGAACTAACGACATGAAGGACGCTTTCAAAGATGCAGACATCGTATATCCTAAGAGTTGGGCTCCATTCGGTGCAATGGAAAAACGTACTAAATTGTATGGTGAAAACGATCATGAAGGTATTAAAGCATTAGAAAAAGTTCTTCTTGAAGAAAATGGTAAACATAAAGATTGGGCATGTACGGAAGAGATGATGAGTCTCACAAAGGACGGTAAAGCTCTTTACTTACATTGCTTACCAGCAGATATTACAGGTGTAAGTTGTGAAGAAGGCGAAGTAGACGCAACAGTATTTGATCGCTACCGCATACCTCTTTATAAGGAAGCAAGCTACAAACCATATGTTATTGCAGCTATGATTTTCCTTAGCAAATTTAAAAATCCTGTAGAAACCTTAAAAGAATTAGAACGGAAGGGAACCGAACGAGTTCAACCGTAAAGTAAAGTTTAGGGGCCATCCGTATTGATGGCTCCTTTTATTCTTAATAGTTTGTTATGAGGCATAACATGAAAAAGAGAGTTGTAGTAGCATTAGGGGGAAATGCATTAGGCAATTCCTTACCAGAACAGAAAATTGCAGTAAAAAGTACAGCTAAAACAATCATTGATTTAGTAGAAGCTGATTGTGATGTAGTGGTAACACATGGTAATGGACCTCAAATTGGTATGATCAACAATGCGATGGCTGCGTTGACTCGTGAAGTAGAGGGTCAACCAAATACTCCATTATCTGTATGCGTAGCAATGAGTCAAGCCTATATTGGTTATGACTTACAAAATGCTCTTCACGAAGAGCTCTTAAATCGTGGTATTGAAGATTTGCCAACAATGACTATGGTTACACAAGTACTTGTTGATCAAAATGACTCAGCTTTTCAAAATCCTACAAAACCAATTGGTCACTTTATGACTCAGGAAGAAGCTGAATATGCAGAAAAGAATTACGATTATGTGGTAAAAGAAGATGCGGGTCGTGGTTATCGTCGTGTGGTGGCATCTCCAGCACCAAAAGAAATCATTGAACTAGAAGCAATTAAAGGTTTAGTAGGTAAACAATTAATTGTTGCTTGTGGTGGGGGAGGTATCCCAGTAACTAAAGAAGGTAATGAACTTCATGGTGCAGCTGCTGTTATCGATAAAGACTGGACTAGTAGTTTATTGGCCCAAGAAATTGATGCTGATGTTCTCGTTATTTTAACAGCTGTTGAAAAAGTTGCCATTAACTTTGGTAAAGAAAATGAAAAATGGCTTGATGAAATAACTGTTACACAAGCTAAAGAATATGTATCAGCTGGTGAGTTTGCAGAAGGCTCGATGAAACCAAAGGTAGAAGCCGCTATAGCATTTGCAGAATCCAAAAAAGGCCGTGTTTCTATTATTACATTATTAGAGAAATCTAAAGATGGTATAGCAGGAAAAACAGGCACGCGTATCGTATTATAATAATATATAAGTTTATAAGTATGCATTTCAACGAATCGTTGAGGAGGTGCCCAAATGATTATATTAGGAAAAGGTACTGTTATTACTCGCGACGCTGATAGACCTATCATTTATGATGGTGCTGTTGCTATCGACGGGACTCAAATTGTTGATGTTGGTAAATATGATGAATTATGCAAGGCTTATGCAAATGCAGAAGTTATTGATGCTCATGGTGGCTTGATTATGCCAGGTTTCATTAATGCACATCATCATATTTACTCCGCTCTTGCACGAGGCTTATCGTTGCCAGGTCCAGCACCGACTAACTTCGGTGAAATCTTGGAAGGCCTTTGGTTCTACTTAGATAATAAATTGACCGCTCCAGATGTAAAAGCAAGTGCATTACTTACATATTTAGGCTGTATCGAAAATGGCGTAACTACTATTTTTGACCACCATGCAAGTTATGGTGAAGTTCCTAACAGCTTATCCATCATTGCAGATGTAGCTAAACAATTCGGCGTTCGCTCTTGTTTATGCTATGAAGTATCCGACCGCAATGGCGTAGACCAAATGAAAGCCGCTGTTGCAGAAAACGTACGTTTTGGTAAAGAAGCAAAACAAGATCCATCCAGACTGGCGGCGATGATGGGCTTGCATGCATCTTTCACATTGAGCACGGAAACATTAGATTATGTGAAAGCTCATAATGAGAATCAGTTGGGATATCATGTTCATGTTGCAGAAGGTCCTGAAGATGTGGCAGATAGTAAAGAAAAGTATGGCATGACACCTGTTAGACGTCTCGTAGAGGCAGGTATTTTAGGCCCTAAGAGCATCGCTGGTCACTGTGTACACGTAACTGACGAAGATGTGGCATTATTGAAAAAATCTCAAGCTAAGGTCGTACATAACCCAGAAAGTAACATGGGTAATGCAGTAGGCACGACAGATATCTTGAAACTATTAGATGTAGGAGTCACTGTTGGTCTTGGTACAGATGGTTATACAAATGATATGCTCGAATCTTATAAAGTAGCGAATTGTCTTGTGAAACATGAGCAACATAAACCATATGTAGGCTGGGGAGAAGTACCTTATATGCTATTTGAAAATAACCGCAAAATGGCTAATGAATTCTTCGATACTACGGTAGGCATCCTTAAAAAAGGTGCCGCAGCTGACGTAATTGTTCTTGATTACGCAGCACCAACACCACTTGATGAAAACAACATCAATGGTCACTTACTATTCGGTGCTAATGGTATGTATGTGGTAACAACTATTAGTGATGGTGTACCACGCATGATTGATCGTAAATTACAAGGCATTGATAAAGCTGAAGTAATGGACGAAGTTTTAGCAACATCTAAAGGTTTATGGAAACGACTAAACCCATAACGCAAGCGCTTTAAAGGAGTGTGACATTATGAGTGACATTATGTATCCGGTAAGTTTCGGAAATTTGATGAACCACATTATGACTGAGTACAAGATGTACAATCGTATTTACAATGTAAATAAAATTCATCGTACGAATCATGATCAACGCTTATCTATCTTTGGTAAATCCATTGAAAATCCTGTAGGTCCAGCAGCTGGCCCTAATACACAGTTGGCACAAAATATTGTGGCATCTTATGTAGCTGGTGCTCGTTGCATTGAATTAAAAACCGTACAAATCATGTACGGTGAAGAACTAGGTATTCCTAGACCTTGTATCTACTCTGTAGATGAAGCATATAATGTAGAATGGTCTTCTGAATATAGCTGTGATGAAGCTGCTGATGAATACATTAAAGCTTGGTTCGCATTAAAATTAATCTCTAAAGAATTGGGATTAGGCGATCCAGATGGATTCTTATTCATCATGAGTGTTGGCTACAACTTAGCTGGTATTAAGAGCCCTATGGTTGACAAATTCATCAATACAATGCGCAGTGCATCTCAATCTCCAATGTGGGATACTTGTAAACAATGGTGCCTTGACCATGTAGATGAATTTGAACATATCGATGCTGATTTCATCAACTCTATTGGTGATGAACTTTGTCAAGCAATCACATTGTCCACAATGCACGGTTGCCCAGCAGAAGAAATCGAATCCATTTGTTCGTACCTTATCAGTGAAAAAGGTCTTCACCTATACTTAAAATGCAACCCTACATTGTTAGGCCCAAAACGCATTAGAGAATTATTGGATAACGCTGGCTTTGAATACATTGACTTTGAAGACCATCAATTTGAAGTTGACCTTCAATTCGATAAAGCTGTTCCAATGTTAGAACGTCTTATCGCTCTTGGTGAAAAACACAACAAGATCTTTGGTGTTAAATTGACAAATACATTCCCTGTACAAATTCACAACAATGAATTGCCTGGCGAGCAAATGTACATGTCTGGTAAATCCTTGTTACCAGTTACAATTGGTGTAGCTGAGCTTTTAAGTGCTCAATTCGGCGAACGTTTACCAATGTCTTATAGCGGCGGTGCTGTAAAACAAAACATTAAAGCTATCTTTGATTGTGGTATCTGGCCTGTAACAGTATGTACAATTCTTCTGCAAGGCGAAGGTTACAATACTTTCAAAGGTTTAGCAGACGAAGTAGAATCTACTGATTACAAAGCTGCTTTAAAAGTTCATAAAGAACTTATCGCTGAACTTGCTAAAGACATCGCTGAGAACAAAATTTTCAAGAAGAGTGATGCTATGAAGAAAAAACGTGAAGCAATGCCATCCTTCCCTGGTACACGTAGCTCTGACTACCACTGCCGTGTAGTTTGTGGTGCTTGTGTTCGCGTATGTCCTAATAGATGTAATGAAGTCGTTACTGTAAATGATGCTAAATTGATCGTCCATGTTGATCAAAGCTGTAATGAGTGTGGTAACTGTGCATGTCATTGCGTAGAACCTTGTCAACCATACAAGGATCGCATTACATTCTTCCACAATGCTGAAGCTTTAGCAGATAGTACAAATGATGGTTTCTACATCACAGGCACTAGCTGTGGTTATCGCTTCAAAGGTGAAGAAGCCGTATGTGACATTGATGCATTACCTGAAGAATTGAAAGGAGTTGTACATGCCTTCCGTAAAGAGCATGTGTACTATGTATCATGATTATCATACAACAAGGGGAATTGGTCTTATCTGATCGAATCCTTACCGGAGATTTATTAATTGATGGTGACAAAATTGTCGCCATCGATGAACACGTTCCTGTTCCAGAAGGGGCTAAAGTAATTGATGCAAAAGGTTGCTACGTATTCCCAGGATTTATAGATCCTCATACACACTTTCAAATGACCAATGCTTTAGCCTCGACTGCGGATGATTTTGATAGTGGTACGAAGGCTGCTATCCTTGGTGGGACTACTTCAATTATCAATTTTGCTTCTCCTGAGGATGCCTCCCTTTGTAAAGGCTTAGAGGTTCATAAGGAGCGTGCTGCAGGGCATTGCTCCTGTGACTACAAATTCCATATGGAGCTTGTAGAAATGAATGATACGGTGGCCAGTGAAATACCGAAAGTTGTTAAAGCTGGTGTATCATCCTTTAAGGTATATTTAGCTTATGGGTTCCGTTTAAAGGACCGAGAAATTTATGACGCTATTGAAGCTATAAAACCAACAGGCGCACTCGTAGGGGCTCATTGTGAAAATGGAGACCTCATCGATGCACTCGTAGCTGATAAGCGTAAGCGCGGTGACTTAGATATAAGTAATCACCCACTTACAAGACCTGCTATGATTGAATCGGAATCGATTAAACGATTTAGTACAATCGGCGCTTCTCTAGATTATCCAGTACATGTTGTGCATGTAAGCTCCAAAGAAGGGGTAGAAGAAATCCTTCGAGAACGTGCACTAGGGCATGCAGTGACTTGTGAAACATGTCCACAGTATTTGGTACTCGATGAATCACGATATAGCTTGCCTGATTATGAAGGCGCTAAATACGTGATGAGTCCACCTCTTAGAACTGAAGTAGATCAAATGACATTGAAGGACGCTTTAGTAAATGGTACTTTCCAAACTATTGGCTCCGACCATTGTAGCTTCAATTTTGAAGGTCAAAAATTAAAAAGTCGTCATGACTTTACCCGTATTCCTGGTGGCATCCCAGGTGCTGAGGAACGGGGCATCGTTGCTTATGATGTATTGGTAAACCAATGCAATATGAGTGCCGTAGATTTTATGAAATTAGTAAGTGAAAACCCAGCAAAACTATATGGCATGTATCCTAAGAAGGGTACATTAGCTGTAGGTAGTGATGGAGATATTACAATCGTAGATAGGAATGTAAAACACATTCTTTCAATAGAGTCTGCCCATACAAAGGCTGACTATATACCGTATGAGGGACTATCTGTAACCGGTATGGTTCGTGATGTAATCCTCAGAGGTCACCATGTGGTACAAGATGGATCCTTAATAGAATCATATCTTGGTGAATGTATTCCTTAATGAAAGGAGGACTATATATGTACCGCTTTCAAGTGAATGGCACCTATTATGAGGCTCAAGAGGATCAGCGCTTAATTGATTTCTTGAGAGCTGATTTGAAGCTGACAGGCACCAAAGAAGGTTGTAGTGCTGGTGCTTGTGGTACGTGTACAGTAATTATAGACGGGAAAAAGGCAAAAGCTTGTGTTAGTAAATTATCCCAATTAGATGGCAAATCAATTGTAACGATTGAGGGATTAACTGATAGGGAAAAAGCTGTATACACCTATGCTTTTGGTGAATGTGGAGCGGTGCAATGTGGCTTCTGTATACCAGGTATGATTATTAGTGCAAAGGTCCTAATTGATGAAAATAATGACCCTACATCTGAAGATGTTAAAAAAGCTATTTTAGGCAATATTTGTCGTTGTACAGGTTATGTGAAAATTGAAGAAGGCATTATGCTAGCAGCAAAAATGATTCGTGAGAATTTACCTGTTCCGGAAAAGGATACTAATGCTGCTGTAGGCGCTCGTTTACATCGTGTCGATGCGGAGGAAAAAGCTTTAGGTACGGGAAAATATGCCGATGATATTCATATGGATGGTATGATTTACGCTAAAGCATTGCGTTCTAAATATCCACGGGCTAGAGTGGATCGCGTTGATGTGTCTAAAGCTCTTAAACACCCAGCCTGTGTAACGGCTTTGACTGCTGCTGATGTACCATTCAATAAAACTGGTCATTTAGTTCCGGATTGGGATGTACTTATCGCAGAAGGTGATATTACACGTTATGTAGGCGATGCAGTTGCACTTGTTGCAACTACAGAAAAGAAATATTTAGACGAAGTATTGGCTCTAGTTGAAGTTGATTATACTGAATTAAAACCCGTACTAGATCCATTGGAAGCACTAAAACCAGATGCTCCTCAGTTACATCCAGACGGAAATGTATTATCTCGTCAAACATTATCTCGTGGCGATGTAGATAAGGCTATTGCAGAAGCTGCTTTTGTAGTAACAAATCATTATTCCACACCTCAAACCGACCATGCATTTATGGAACCAGAATGTGCCGTTGCATATCGTGAGGGAGATGAAATTCATCTGCATTCAGGTAGCCAAAATGTTTATGATGATCGTCGTGAAGTTGCTCGTATGCTTGGTATTCCGAATGAGGCTGTAAAGGTTCACAGTATGCTCGTAGGTGGTGGCTTTGGTGGTAAAGAAGATATGACCGTACAACATCATGCATCACTCGTAGCTTGGCTTACAGGAAAACCAACTAAGGTACTTTTCTCCCGTCAAGAAAGTCTCAATATTCATACTAAACGTCATGCGATGGAAATGGATGTTACTACGGCTTGTGATGCAGAAGGTAACTTGGTGGCAAGTAAGGTAAAGATTGTATCTAACTGTGGTGCTTATGCATCCTTAGGTGGTCCAGTACTACAACGTGCTGGTACGCATTCTTCTGGTCCTTACCACTTCGATAACTTTGCCTTTGATGGCGTTTGTGTTTATACAAATACGGTTCCTGGTGGTGCATATCGTGGATTCGGTGTAACACAAACTATCTTTGCTCAAGAACAAAACATTGATGAATTAGCCGCGTTGGTAGGCATGGATCCGTGGGAATTCCGTTATAAAAACGTTGTACGCCCAGGAGACTCCTTACCCAATGGGCAAATTTGTTCCGAAGAAACTGCCTTGGCAGAATGTTTGGAAGCGGTAAAAGATGCATACTATGCATCTGATCGCACAGGTCTTGCAGTATGCTTGAAAAACAGTGGTATTGGGGTAGGCTTACCTGATACAGGTCGCGTTATTTTAGAAGTACGTGATGGTAAAGTTCATATTCGTACTGGTGCAGCTTGTATCGGTCAAGGTATGGCTACTATGGCGACGCAAGTACTTTGTGAAACAACGGGCTTAACGGCAGATAAAGTATTTGTAGAGCGTCCTGATACGGTACGTACACCAGACTCTGGTACAACCACTGCGTCTCGTCAAACATTATTTACTGGTGAAGCAACGCGTAAAGCAAGTCTTCGTTTAAAAGAAATGTTAGAAAGCAAAACATTAGAAGAATTAAATGGTGTAGAAATTTATGAAGAGTTCCTTGGTGAAACAGATCCATTTAACTCTGATAAATCACATCCAAAAAATCACGTTGCCTATGGCTATGGTGCTTGTGTAGCGACAATCGGAGAAGATAATAAAATCGCTAATTTACATGTAGCATATGATGTAGGACGCGTAGTTAACCCTCAATCCTGTTCTGGTCAAGCCGAAGGTGGCGCAATCATGGGGATGGGCTTTGCTGTAACAGAAGACTTCCCTTATAAAGATGGCTATGTAACAGCCAAATATGGTACTTTAGGTCTTCTTAGAGCAACACAATGTCCACCAATTCATGTAAGTTTGATTGAAAAGGGGACACCAGATCAATATGCATACGGCGCTAAAGGTATTGGTGAAATTTCTAGTATTCCAATTGCACCGGCTATTGCAAATGCATATCGTCGTATCGACGGAGAACCACGTAGGTCCTTGCCGATTCAACATACAGGTTATAAAAAATAGAATATTTGCTTAATGGGTAGGGGCGTTTGCCCCTAGCCATCAAGGTTCCCACGTGAAGTCGATGAGATTTCTCTAAACTCTATCATGTACGATAGTATGACTATATTATTTAACTAGTAACTAAAACGTAAGATATGAGGTGATTCTTATGAGTAAAGGTGTATCTGGTGTCGACCATGTAGATGGTATGCTGCCAATTCCGCAATTATTTGCTTATGGTTTGCAGCACGTATTAGCTATGTATGCTGGTGCGGTTGCAGTACCAATCATCATCGCACAAGCGATGAACTTACCTATTGAAGACTTGATTCGTTTGATTACGGCCGACTTGTTTACATGTGGTGTTGCTACATTAATTCAAACATTGGGGTTTGGCCCTATCGGTGGTCGTATTCCTCTTATTCAAGGTGTAACATTTGCTTCTGTAGGCCCAATGATTATGATTGGTCAGCAGCATGATATTACAACTATCTATGGTGCGATTATTATAGCCGGTCTCTTTACATTCCTTGTGGCTCCATTCTTTAGCCGTTTAATTCGTCTATTCCCGCCTGTAGTAACAGGTACTATCATTACTATTATTGGTATCAATTTAATGCCAGTAGCAGTTAAATGGATGGGCGGCGGTGCAGGTAATCCGAACTTTGGTGATCCTCTAAATATTGCTCTTGGTGTAGCTACATTTATTCTTGTTATTGTAACCTATCGATTTGGTAAAGGATTCATTGGTAATCTAGCAATCTTAGTAGGTCTTATTCTTGGTACAGCTCTTGCTATGATTTGTGGTATTACTGACTTCTCCGAAGTAGAGCGTTCCCAGTGGATATCCATTGTAACACCATTTTACTTTGGTCTTCCAACTTTTGACTTTGCTTCTATCATTTCTATGATCATTGTAATGCTCGTAGTTATGGTTGAAACAACTGGTGATAGTATTGCTGTAGGCGAAATCGTTGATAAACCTATCGGTCAAAAAGAGTTGGCTGCAGTACTTCGTGCTGATGGCTTATCTACTCTTATCGGTGGTATTCTTAACAGCTTCCCTTACACAGCATTCGCTCAAAACGTAGGCCTTATCGCGGTAACACGCGTAAAGAGTCGCTTCGTTGTAGCAGCATCTGGTGTTATTCTTATTTTATTAGGTCTTTTCCCTAAATTAGCAGCTATCGTAGCTTGTATTCCAAACGCCGTATTAGGCGGTGCAGGGATTGCCATGTTCGGTATGATTATTGCCAGTGGCATTCGTTCCCTTGGTAAGGTTAGCTTCGATGGTAACTATAACTTGATGCTTGTGGCGATTAGTATTGGGGTATCTATGATTCCTCTAGCTGCGCCTAACTTCTACGCACATTTCCCAGATTGGGCTCAAATTCTTTTGAAATCTGGTATCACAGCAGGTAGTATCATTGCCGTTCTTCTAAATGTTATATTTAACGGCTTCGGTTACAAAACTGTTAACGAACCTAATCGTGCGACTCGTAAATATCGTCACTTCACACGATTCAAAGGTTATCCTAAACATTTCTACCAATAAGATATAGTTAGATGAGTTTACTCTCATACGATTACATGTATTGTCTCTTAGTAGAAACCTTGTCTGTATAGGTAAAATATCTATATACATGTTTTCGCTCTTTTAAAAGGCATCACTCTAGTTTAGAGTGATGCCTTTTTTGTGTGGAATCGTGTACCACTTTGGTATATAATTAAATAATATTATTGCAAAGGAGACGCATTATGAAAGACGAGCGATTTATAGTTACATATAGAATAGAAGCGAGTACATATGAAGAAGCAAAATCAATTGCTTGGGCGGTTCAAGTAGAGCAAACTATAGAATTTCCCTATGAGTTTGTAACCGATCCATACATTAAAGGAACTATTACTGGTCGACTAGAATCTCTTGAACCTATGGTAGAAGATTCTCCCTATATCAATGTAGGTGTGATGCCAAATGTTGTAATTGATGCTTCTCGTTACTATTTGGCTCGTATTTCATATCACGTAGATACTACGGCCTTAGAAGCCACACAATTTTTAAATGTTATTTTTGGCAATTCTTCGTTACAGCCGCATATTTGGGTGGTAGATATTGAGTTATGTCCAAGGCTTTACGATGTGTTTAAGGGGCCACGATTTGGCTTACAGGGAATTCGTCGATTAGTGGAAACTCCAATGCGGCCAATGATTCAAGCCGTTATAAAGCCGATGGGAACATCGAATGAAGAATTGGCTCGCATGTGTGGTGCTTATACACGCGGTGGAGCAGACGTCATAAAGGATGATCATGGTATTTCTAATCAGTCATTCTCTCAATATAAAGATCGCGTAAAACAATGTGCTGCTATGGTACAAGAAATGAATTCTACACATGGTACACATACTTTGTATGCAGCAAATGTATCTGGTGATGGTACAGAGGTATTAGAACGCGCTTATTTTGCTAAAGAGGCTGGTGCTACAGCCCTTATGGTGGCCTCAGGCCTCGTTGGTTTTGGTTGGCTACATAAATTAGCTACTGATGAGAAATTACGATTGCCTATTATTCATCATCCAGCTTACTCTGGTGGATTTGTAAGTCCTGGTGTATCTGGTGTAGCCGATTATTTACAGCTAGGTTTCTTGCCTCGTATCTTTGGGGCCGATATGCCAATCTTCGTATCTTATGGTGGACGCTTTACTTTTACAGAGGAACAATGCAAGAGGATTTCCTCTTATATTAAACGACCAATAGGTTTGATGAAAGCAGCTTGCCCAGCACCGGGTGGTGGCGTTACAGATGCTCGACTCAATGAACTTGTTGCGTTGTACGGCAATGATACAATGTTCCTCGTTGGTGGAGATATGTTCCGCAGAGGTCCTGACATTGAATCTAATATGGCGTACTTTGTGGAACGATTAAGTGAATTATCTGAAAATAGAGAATAAGGAGTTCTATTTGTTGATGGATATTTACTTTCACAGTAAATTATAATTATGAACAAATTTAATGATTAAATATATGGAGTGTTTTGATGAGTGAATCCTCGCCGTTGGAGGTCCATGTTCTTGCCAGTGGTAGCAAGGGCAATTGCACAGCAATAAAAAAAGGGAACTCCGTTATATTGCACGATGTAGGCATTAGTTGTCGGCGCATTGTCAATGGGTTAAAAGAATTGCATATTGATATGACACAGGTAGAGGGTATATTTGTCAGTCATGAACATAGTGATCACATTGCGGGACTACAACAATTACTAAAACGATTTGATATTCCTGTGTATACGAAGCAAGGCACCTGGCGTGAAATCCAAGATAAGTTAATCGTACCAAAGAATCGATTAATCGAGCTTACAAAGGGCAGTTTAACGTTGGGGAGTCTAATTGTGGAACCTTTTTCGGTAAGTCATGATGCGGCTGATCCAATTGGTATAAATGTGTTTGCTGGGAACGATAAGGCAACTATTGTCACTGATACAGGCGTGATTTCAGATGATGTTTTACGTAGAATTGATGATACGACTCTGTTAGTGCTAGAGGCGAATTATGATCCTCATATGTTGCGATTCGGACCATATCAGCCGTTTTTGAAACAAAGGGTGGCTAGTGATGAAGGTCATTTGAGTAATGAAATGGCTGCGCAAGCACTACTCATGATGAAACGTCCTGATTTTATGCAAGTTATATTGGCCCATCGTTCTGAAAATAATAATAACGCTGTCCTCGTTACCCAGACCATTGGCAAAATGCTTGTTGATGGTGGTGTTCGTATTGGACCTGAAATGAAGTTACAACATGGTCAGCCTAATGAAATTGTGTCCATCCAATCTGTGGAGAGATAAAAATGAGATTTTATGTAGTCTGTATCGGCAAATTGAAGGATGCTTATTTACGTGAGGGCGTAACAGAGTTTGTGAAACGTATGCGCCCCTATGGTGGCATTACAATTACAGAGCTGAATGAAAGTAAAATTGGAGATAAGCCGAGTGATGCGGATCGCAAACAAGTCGTTGCAGAAGAAGGAGACCGTTTATTAAAAGCGGTCCCTAAAAATGCGTATACCGTATTACTTGACGTGTATGGCAAACCAATGTCCTCTGAAGAACTCGCTAAGACGGTATCTAAGCTTGAGGTGGATGGTGTTAGCGATATGGCTTTCATTATTGGTGGTGCCTTTGGGGTGAGTGATATATTACGTCAGGCTGTAAATTATAAATTATCTTTTAGCCCTATGACTTTTACTCATCAAATGGTTCGATTGCTACTTGTAGAACAAATTTATCGAGCATCAAAAATCAATCGTAATGAACCTTATCATTGGTAGAAAACGTAGACTTAAAAATTATTTGTATAATGCTTTCAGAAAAAAGGAGTTTTATTATACTGTGGCGAATAGTATAATAAAGCAAGATGTATTTGTAAGGAGGAATTCACTATGAAAATCCAAGAAGTAATGAATAAATACCCTGTTACTGTTGGCAAAGATGCGCCAATTTCTGATGTAGCTGATTTATTGGTTAAATATAATTTAACAGCTGTGTCCGTAGTGGATGATGATAATAAGTTGTTAGGTATTATCTCTGAAGGTGATTTACTTTATAAAAAAGTACGCCCTCATGTGCCTCATTATGTTAATGTATTAGGCGCTAGCATTTATTACAATGGCATCGGTGAATACAATGCTCAATTTAAAAAATTATTGGCATCTCACGTTCATGAGTTGATGACTGATGAAGTAATTACAACCACACCGGATAAAGATGTAGAAGAGATTGTATCTGTTATGCTTGATCAACATTTGAAAAATGTGCCAGTTGTAGATAAAGAGTACCGTTTGATTGGAATTTTGTCTCGTCGGGACATTATCAAATTGATTGCTAAAGATAACTAATTAGCATAATTATGTAAAATATGTAAAGACCACCCGTTTTGGGGTGGTCTTTTAGTCTATATTGAGAAGAATTGCATTGACCTTGCATTTATGTTATTATTAGGAGTGCATAATATACTACAGAAATTTGGGCATATTGCCCTTCGAGGAGGACATATTTTAAATGAAAGCAACTGTAAATCCTGTTGATCAACACGTAGTAACGTTAACTATTGAAGTACCTGCATCAGAAGTAGATAAGGGCATTAAACAAGCTGTAAAACGCATTGCAGGTCAAGTGAACATCCCTGGCTTCCGCAAAGGACATGCGCCTCGCCGTATTTTGGAAATGAACTTCGGTAAAGAAGCTATCTTGGAAGAAGCGTTTGAAGTATTGGCTAGCCAAAACTATAGTGCTGCACTTCGTGAAAATGATATCGTGCCTGTATCTGAACCTGAAATCGAACGCGAACAATTCGAAGAAGGCAAAGATTTGATTTTCAAAGCTACTGTAACTAAACGCCCTGAAGTTAAACTTGGCGATTACAAAGGCTTAGAAGCCGATAAACAAGATGCTACAGTATCTGATGAACAAATCGAAGAACAGTTGAACAATATTCGTGAACAACAAGCAAAAATGGTTGTTGCTGAAGAAGGCGCTACAATTCAAAAAGACGACTTTGCAGTAATCGACTTTGCTGGTTCCGTTGATGGTAAACCATTTGATGGTGGTGAAGGTAAATCCTACCCATTACAAATCGGTTCTGGTAGCTTCATTCCTGGCTTTGAAGATCAATTGATTGGCGCTAAAGCTGGTGATGATGTAACTGTAAAAGTAACATTCCCTGAAGACTACTTTGTAGCAGAACTTGCTGGTAAAGAAGCAGAATTTAAAACTCATATCCATGATATTAAACGTAAAGAATTGCCTGAGTTGAATGACGAATTCGCCAAAGAAGCAAGCTCTTACGAAACTATTGAAGAATTGAAAAAAGATCTTCGCACTAAAATGGAAGAAGAGGCTTCCCGTCGTGCAATTGATACTTACAATGCGGACTTGATTCAAACAGCTGTTAAAAATGCAACTGTAGAAATCCCAGAAGTAATGATTGAAGATCGTGTAGAACAAATGATTCAAGAGTTGGCTATGAATATGGAAGGCCGTGGCTTGAAACTTGATGACTACTTGAAATTCTCTAACAAAACTATCGAAGATTTACGCTCTGAATATAAAGATTCCGCAGCTGAAAACGTACGTGCTGATTTAGTATTGGACGCTATCGCAACTGTTGAAGGTATCGAAGTAACTCCAGATGATATGAACCGTGAAATCTTTATTATGGCTCAAAACTTTGGAGCAGATCCTAAAGAAGTTTGGGATATTATTGCAAAAGAAGGTCGTGTAGCTATGTTGGCAGGCTCTGTAGCTCGCAAAAAAGCAGCTCGATTCATTATTGATAATGCAAAAGGCGCTGAAGCGGCAGAATAATAGTTTGCTCAACTAGGTACATGAAAAGGTGATTATATGTATGTACCAATTGTAGTTGAACAAGGTGAACGCGGAGAGCGTTCCTATGATATTTACTCTCGCTTGTTAAAGGATCGCATTATTTTCCTTGGTGGGCCCATCGATGATAATGTGGCAAATGCGGTTATTGCGCAAATGTTATTCTTGGAAGCAGAGGATCCTGATAAGGATATCCATTTGTATATTAATAGCCCTGGCGGTGTTGTAACCGCAGGTATGGCTATTTATGATACAATGCAATATATCAAACCAGATGTGTCTACTATTTGTGTAGGCTCTGCGGCAAGCATGGGTGCTGTACTTTTAACAGCTGGCACTAAAGGTAAACGTTATGCGTTACCTCATGCACGCATTATGATTCACCAACCATTAGGTGGTGTGCAAGGACAAGCATCTGAAATTGAAATCCATGCCCGTGAGATTCTTCGCATGCGTGAAGAGTTAAATGGTATCTTAGCTTCTCGCAGTGGACAAGATATTGAAGTAGTAGCTCGCGATACAGATCGCGATAACTTCATGAGTGCTCAGGATGCTGTTGAATACGGCTTAATCGATGAGGTACTTACAAGAGAACCTGTAGAAAGCAAGTAATGGAGGCGCCCCTTGGCAAAAGATAAAGACACTATGCGCTGCAGTTTTTGTGGACGCACAAGCGAAGAAGTCCGCAAGTTAGTGGCAGGTCCTAACGTGTATATTTGTGATGAATGCGTTGAAGTTTGTGAACGTATCATTGCAGATGAGTTGGGTGCGGTTGAGACGGATGACTTTAATTTAAAAGAATTGCCAACGCCTAGAGATATTAAAGCTCATCTTGACGAATATGTTATTGGTCAAGATGATGCTAAAATCTCTTTAGCTGTGGCTGTATATAATCACTACAAACGCTTACAAACAGATAATGTAGTAGATGATGTAGAATTACAAAAGGCTAATGTATTGTTCATTGGTCCTACTGGTAGTGGTAAAACACTATTGGCTCAAACCTTAGCGAAAATGCTAGAAGTACCATTTGCTATTGCAGATGCTACAAGCTTAACTGAGGCTGGGTATGTGGGGGAAGATGTAGAAAACATCTTACTCAAAATTATTCAGGCTGCAGATTATGATATAGCTCGGGCTGAACGCGGTATTATCTATATCGATGAAATCGATAAAATTGCTCGTAAGTCTGAAAACCCTTCTATTACACGTGATGTGTCTGGTGAAGGTGTACAACAAGCATTGCTTAAAATCTTAGAAGGTACCGTGGCTTCTGTTCCTCCTCAAGGTGGTAGAAAACATCCTAATCAAGAAATGCTTCAAATCGACACTACAAATATTCTCTTTATTTGTGGTGGTGCATTTGATGGTATGGACAAAGTTATTACTAAACGTACCGCTAAGAAAACACTTGGTTTTGGTGCAGATGTACAACGTAAAGAAGAACGTAATGTATCGGCTATCTTAAAAGATGTTGTACCTGAAGATTTATTAAAATTTGGTTTGATCCCTGAATTTATTGGTCGTTTACCTGTAATGGTAACATTAGATCAGTTAGACAGAGATGCGTTAATTCAAATTTTGACAAAGCCTAAAAATGCATTAACAAAACAATATGAAAAAATTCTATCCCTTGATGGTGTAGAATTAACTTTCACTGAAGATGCATTAGAAGAAATCGCTGATGAAGCTTTACAGCGAAAAACAGGTGCTCGTGGTTTGCGTGCTATCATTGAAAAGGTGATGAAACGCGTTATGTTCGAAGTTCCTTCCATGCCGGAAGTAACTAAGTGCATTGTGAATCGTGAATCCGTATTAAGCACAGGTGAACCTATACTCAAAAATGAGGCAGACCAAGACATCCAGTTGAAATCGTAATTCGAAGAAACTCATTTCTGTGTAGGAATGAGTTTCTTTTCATAATATATATACCTGGAGGAAGTATGAATTTACTCGAAATTGGGATTCCTACCGTACCTCTTAGAGGCATGGTCGTATACCCGAATATCGTGATTCACCTCGATATCGGTCGAGACAAATCCATTAAGGCGGTGGAAGCCGCAATGAATGAGGATCGCATTTTAGCCGTCGTAACTCAAAAAGATGATGCTGTAGATGCACCAACAGTTCATGATTTAGCCCAAATGGGTACATTAGTAAAAATTAAACAAATGTTGCGCTTACCAGGTGGTATAGTACGTGTTCTTGTAGAGGGCATCACTCGTATTCATCTTATGAATATTACTAGCATGGACCCTTATTATATAGGAGACTATGAACGAGTGGCGTCTGAATTTGAAGACGATGTAGAGCTTGAAGCTTATCGTCGTTTGGTTCAAGCTAAATTTGTCGAATGGGCAGAAGAAGCTAAATCAGTTACTGATGAAGGTGTAACGCGCGTTATGGAATTACGCAATCCTTGTGAATTAGCTGACCAAGTTGCATTTTTGTTGCCTATTAATAATTTGAAACGTCAAGAGTTACTTGAAGAATTATCTGTGGCTCGTCGCCTTAACATGATTGTAGGCATTTTAAATATGGAATTACAAATCTCTGATTTGGAAAATTCCATCAATAATCAAGTCCGTCAATCTATGGAGAAAGCGCAGAAGGAATATTTCTTGCGCGAAAAAATCCGCGTTATCCACGATGAGTTGGGTGATAAAGGTGATCCAGAGGAGGAGGCAGAAGAACTACGAGTTAAGTTAAAAGCACTTAACTTAAGTGAAGACGTACATACGCGTATCGATAAAGAAATTTCTCGTTATAGCCGTATGCCTCAATTGATGCCGGAAGCAACAATTTTGCGTAACTACTTAGATTGGGTATTAGCATTACCGTGGAACGAATTAACGGAAGACCGTTTAGATATCAAGGGTGCTCATGCTATGCTCGAGGCCGATCATTATGGCCTTGAAAAGGTTAAGAAACGTATTTTAGAATTTTTAGCGGTTCGTAAATTAACCGGTAAAAATAGTGGCTCTATTCTTTGCTTAGTAGGTCCACCAGGCGTTGGTAAAACCTCTTTGGCTACCTCTATTGCTAAAGCAATGAATCGTAAGTTCATCCGTGCATCCTTAGGTGGTGTTCGTGATGAAGCTGAAATTCGTGGCCATCGACGTACTTATATTGGTGCTTTACCTGGTCGTATGATTCAGGGACTAAAAAATGTAGGTACTAAGAATCCTGTATTTTTGTTGGATGAAATTGATAAATTAGCATCTGATTATAAAGGCGATCCATCTTCAGCTTTATTAGAGGTATTGGATCCAGAACAAAATAGTACATTTAGTGATCACTTTATCGAAGTACCGTTCGACTTCTCTGAAGTTTTCTGGATTACTACGGCTAATATAGCATCTAATATTCCTGGTCCATTGTTAGATCGTATGGAAATTATTGAGTTGTCCAGCTATATGGAAGAAGAAAAACTAGAAATTGCTAAGCGTTACTTAACACCTAAGCAAATTAAGAAAAATGGCCTTGAAGATTACAAGGTTAAATTATCTGATGCTGTGTTAAAAAAGGTAATTTCCGAATATACTCGCGAAGCTGGTGTTCGTACTTTAGAGAAAACAATTGCTAAGATTTGCCGTAAGATTGCTTTCAAAGTAGTTGAAGAAGGCGGAGATGCGCCAAAAGTCACTACTAAAAATCTTCACGAATTCTTAGGCGCACCGATCTTTGTTGACCAAGAGCGAGAAAAGAAAGCACAAGTTGGCTATGTAAATGGATTAGCTTGGACATCTGTTGGTGGTGTAGTATTACCATGTGAAGCTACAACTATGAATGGTACTGGTAAATTGGCTTTAACTGGTAGTCTCGGCAAGGTTATGCAAGAATCTGGTCAAGCGGCTATGAGTTATATTCGCCATAATGCAAAAGCCTTAAAAATTGAAGAAGACTTTTATAAAAAACTTGATATTCACGTTCACTTGCCAGAAGGGGCAACACCTAAAGATGGTCCTTCTGCAGGTATTACAATGACATTAGCTATGGTGTCTATTTTGACTAACCGCAAGGTTCGTTCTGATATTGCCATGACTGGTGAAATCACATTGCGTGGCCGCGTATTACCAATAGGCGGCTTAAAAGAAAAATTATTAGCAGCCTTGTCTCATGGCGTTAAAGAGGTGTTGATTCCAAAAGGTAATGAAAAGGATATTGCAGAATTACCTGACATTGTGAAAGAAGGCCTCATTATTACGCCAGTTAAGACAATGGATGAAGTATTAGCAAAGGCACTTGTGTAATGCAAAAGAAGAAAAAATCCACTAAACAAATGGGCCCAAAACCACAATATACACGAAAAGAACCGAAGGGGCCTCGTATTATAGCTGCAAAATATAATACTTCCTGTGTGAAGGCAGATCAATATCCTGAAGGGGATACAGTAGAAATCGCTTTCCTTGGACGTTCTAATGTGGGCAAGTCTTCGTTGATTAATTCTTTATGTAACTATCGTGGGTTAGCCCTCGTTAGTGGTCAGCCAGGTAAGACTAAGACGATAAACTACTTTGATATTGAATCAAAAGAGGATATTTCTGAGACAGAGGAACGCAGATATAATTGGTTCCTTGTTGACCTTCCTGGCTATGGTTTTGCAAAGACAAATAAAGGAAACCGCAATTTGTGGTCTTCCTTTATTGCCGATTATATTTTACATTCTGAACGATTGATGTTGTTATGCCTACTTATCGATGGTCGTCATCCTGAGATGCCTATTGATAAGGTGGCATTTGATTGGCTTGTCGAAGCTGGTGTGCCATTACAAATTGTAGTGACTAAAGCCGATAAATTGACGGCTAAAGAAAAGTCTTCAAATCTGGCTATAATTAAGGAGATGTATCCAACGGCTACACCGCCGATCTTGTACAGCTCTTTAAAGCATACTGGACGTGAGCTTTTACAACAACGAATCAATAAAATTTTGGTAGGAGATGAAGCATGAGTCAAACCAACGAATTAGAGATTATGGAACGCATTGCTCTAGATTTAGAGAGTGTCGAAGAGTCTCTTGCATCATCTTTTAATACAGGTGCGGAGGACTTCAATGCACTGATCAGGCCATTATCGGCAGCAGGTGGTAAGCGTTTGCGCGCTCAATTGTGCCTATTGATTGCTAATGCAGGGACATCTATAGAGCGTCAACGCGTCAAAATTGCTGAGGCTGTTGAAATGCTTCACTTAGCAACACTTATCCATGACGATGTATTAGATCAAGCTGAAATTCGCCGAGGTGAAGATACCATTCACATGCATAAAGGCAATAAGGTAGCTATCCTTAGTGGTGATTATTTATTTGCCAAAGCATTTAAAATCGTATCTGAAATGACGAATATGAAGTATCTTCAAGTCTTCTCTCATATTATTACATGCCTTGTAGAAGGCGAGTTCATGCAAATGGAAGATGTATATCGTATTGATCAAGGTATAGAGCGTTATATGACAAAAACGCAAAAGAAAACAGCAGACTTCATGGAGGGCTGTATGGAGCTTGGTGGTCTCTTAGGAGATTGGCAAGAATCTGAAATCATAGAATTGAAAAAATATGGTCATGCATTAGGTATGGCATTTCAAATTACAGATGATATTATGGATTATCGTGAAACAACGGAAACGACAGGAAAGCCTGTAGGGAATGACCTTCGCGAAGGTTTATTGACCTATCCGTTATTAAGCATCGTGAATGATGATAATAAAGATAAGTTGCTTGAAGATATCAAAGGCTTAAACAATGGTGGTAATGAGCAAGACATTATCGACTATGTTATTGCTCAAGGTGGTATCGACAATACATTAGCTGTAGCTGATAAATATTGTAAAGATGCTCTTGCTGCACTTGCTGCAGTGCGTGATTTTCCGGGGAAGGAATTCCTTGTGATGGCTGTAGAAAATCTAGCTGATAGAAAGGTATAATATGGAACCGTTCGAACCAAAACCGGATTTCGAATATCCTATGCAAAAACCTTCTTTTGATAGTGTAGTTCGTCAAAAACGGCGTGAAGCAGAGCAAAAGGCTGAACAAGAACGGTATAAGGTGGCGAATCTATGCGTTCCTGAGGAACAGGAAAATGAGCCTATTTATACTGAAATGGAACAGAAGATGATGGACGAGGCAAGGCAATTATCTCTTGTAGGACATCTTTCAGAACTGCGAAAACGACTGATTATAATGGCTGTAGCGGTTATAGTAGGAACTTGTATTTCATATTATTATGTAGACTTATTATTGGAAATACTCCTAAAACCAGCTGGCAAGCTCTATTATATGAGACCTACTGAAGCGTTTTTTACATATATGAAGGTGTCTGTTGTAGGTGGCTTAGTCATAGCCGCTCCCATCATATTGCATCAGAGTTGGCTGTTTGTTAAGCCTGCACTAACTGTGCGAGAAAAGCAGCTATCTAACTGGATCTTACCAGTAGCAATCAGTCTATTCGGAATAGGTATTGTATTTTCTTATTTTCTCGTATTGCCTGCAGCGGTGAAGTTCTTTATGGGCTTTGCTACAGACGAATTACAACCGATGTTTTCCATCGGTCAGTATATGGATTTTGTATTATCCTTTGTACTGCCCTTTGGACTTATCTTTGAACTACCGTTGATCTTAATTATTTTGGGATATTTCAATTTAATTACATCACGCTTTTTAAAAACGAAGCGAAAAATATTTATTCTTATATCCTTTATCATAGGTGCTGTCATTTCACCTACACCAGATATGTTTTCTCAAACGATGATTGCATTACCTATGATATTGCTATATGAAACAAGCCTATTTGTATTGGCTAAGATTATGAAGCGCTAAGGAGTATTTTAGGAGGAACGATGAAAACCTACGAAAATTTAACCACATATAATCCTGGTGAAATAGAAGGCAAATGGTATTCTTATTGGGAAAATCAAGGATACTTTCACGAAGAAGTAGACACGAATAAAGAGCCATTTAGTATCGTATTACCCCCTCCTAACGTAACTGGTATGTTGCATATGGGGCATGCCCTTGATAACACATTACAAGATATCCTCATCCGTTTCAAACGCATGCAAGGCTACAATGTATTGTGGATGCCAGGTACAGACCACGCTGGTATTGCTACACAAATCAAAGTAGAAGAGATGCTTGCTAAAGAAGAGGGAAAATCTCGTTATGATTTGGGCCGTGAAAAATTCGTAGAGCGCGTGTGGGAGTGGAAAAAGGAATACGGGGATACTATCGTAAAACAAATCCGTAGCCTTGGCGCGTCCTGTGATTGGACACGTGAGCGCTTTACATTGGATGACGGTTACTACCATGCGGTGCGGGAAGTATTCGTAAAACTTTACGAAAAAGGTTTAATCTATCGTGGGGAACGCATTATCAACTGGTGTCCTCGTTGTGCAACCGCTTTATCTGATGTAGAAGTTGAGCATGAAGACGAACATGGCCATTTATGGCATATTAAATATCCTGTAAAAGGTGAAGATAATCGTTTCGTTGTTGTTGCTACAACTCGTCCTGAAACTATGTTTGGTGACGTAGCAGTAGCTGTAAATCCTGATGATGATCGTTACAAAGATCTCATTGGTAAAACATTGATTTTGCCATTTGTTAATCGAGAAATTCCTGTAATTGCTGATGGCTATGTAGATGCTAGCTTCGGCACAGGCTGTGTAAAAATTACACCTGCTCATGACCCTAATGACTTTGAAATGGGCCAACGCCATGATTTAGAGTCCATCGTTGTTATGAACAATGATGCAACAATGAACGAAGGTGCTGGTAAATTCAATGGCTTGCCTCGTGAAGAAGCGCGTAAACAAGTAGTAGCAGAACTTAAAGAATTAGGTTTGCTTGAAAAAATTGATGATCATGACCATGCAGTAGGTCATTGTTCTCGTTGTAAAACAATTATTGAACCAATGGTATCTAAACAATGGTTTGTAGATATGAAACCGTTGGCAGAACCAGCTCTTAAGGTTGTTAAAGACCACGAAGTAGAGTTTGTTCCTGAACGTTTTACAAAAACATATGTGAACTGGCTTGAAAATATCCGTGATTGGACTATTTCTCGTCAATTGTGGTGGGGCCATCGTATTCCTGCATGGTATTGTGATGACTGTGGTGAAACGATTGTTAGCCGTGAAGATATTACAGAATGTCCTCATTGCCACGGTCATGTTACACAAGATCCGGATGTTCTTGATACATGGTTTAGCTCTGGTTTATGGCCATTTGCTACAATGGGTTGGCCTAAGCAAACTCCAGAACTTAACCAATGGTATCCAACAAGTGTGCTTGTAACTGGTTACGATATCATCTTTTTCTGGGTTGCTCGTATGATTTTTATGGCTCTTGAGTTTGAACATGAAATCCCATTTAAACATGTATTTATTCATGGTCTTGTTCGCGACAGTCAGGGCCGTAAAATGAGTAAATCTTTGGGTAATGGTATTAATCCACTTGAAGTTATCGACCAATATGGTGCTGATGCATTGCGCTTTACTCTTGTAACTGGCAATACACCTGGTAATGATATGCGCTTCTATATGGAACGTGTTGAGGCTAACCGTAACTTTGCCAATAAGATTTGGAATGCATCCAAGTTTGTATTGATGAACCTTACAAATTATGATGAAAGTTTCGTTCCAACAGCAGATGATTTGACATTAGCGGACCAATGGATTATTCAAAAATACAATGAAACAGTACAAAGCGTAACATCTAATCTCGATAAATTCGAACTTGGTGAAGCTGCGAGTTCCGTATATGACTTCATTTGGAATACGTACTGCGATTGGTACATTGAATTAGCGAAACCTCGTTTGTATAGTGAAAGCAACGAACGTGATCGTCGCACAGTTCAATATTTACTTGTAACAATCTTGCGTCACATGCTCGAATTATTGCATCCATTCATGCCGTTTGTAACTGAACATATTTGGCAACATTTGCCACATGAAGGGGACAGCATCGTTGTTACTAAATGGCCTGAAGCATTGAAATTCGATAATCTTGAAGGTGCAGCACGTCAAATGGAAGTTATGATGGATGCCATCAAAGGTATTCGTAACATGCGTGCTGAAATGAATGTGCCTCTAGGTAAAAAAGCTGAGGTTATCGTAGCGCCAACAGATGAAGCATTAGCTAAAACTGTAGCAGAACATAGTGACTACTTTGTAACATTGGCTTGGGCTGAGAAAGTAACAATTCTTGGTACCGACGATCCAAAGCCAGAAAATGCGACTGTAACCGTTGTCAATGGTATGGAAGTATATCTCTTACTTAAAGACTTGATCGACGGTGAAAAAGAAAGAGAGCGTATTGCGAAGGAAAAAATCCAAATGGAAAAAGAAATTTCTCGTTTGGAAGGTAAATTGTCTAACCAAGGCTTCTTAGCAAAAGCTCCTGAAGCTGTAGTAGCAAAAGAAAAAGAAAAGTTAGAAGAATATAAACAAAAACAACAAGCATTATTGGAACGTGAAGCGTTCCTCGAAACCTTATAATAGGAGGTTTATATGACATATCAAGAGGCCTTAGCCTATTTAGAGCAGGCATCTTCATTCGGTATTAAGCCTGGCCTTGAACGAATTACAGCTCTTATGGATGTATTGGGAAATCCACAAGAAGATTATAAAATTGTTCATGTGACAGGCACGAATGGTAAGGGCTCGGTTACCTCATACATTTCCTACGCACTGTTTACAAGTGGATTACGGGTGGGGCGATTTACATCGCCTCACCTTCAATCCTATACGGAGCGAATTCAAATTAATGATGGGAATATTACTGAGGAAGCCTTTGGGGAATTAATCAGTCGTGTTAAAGGTGCAGTAGACACTATTGTTAGTAATGGAGTAGAAGCGCCAACACAATTTGAAATGCTGACGGCTGCTGCATTCTTGTTCTTTAAAGAACAAGGTGTAGATTATGCTGTGGTAGAAGTCGGATTAGGTGGCTTATTAGACTCTACGAACATCGTTACTCCTAAAGTATCTGTTATCACTAATGTATCTATAGATCATCAAGCGTACTGTGGTGATACTGTAGAGGAGATTGCACGTCATAAATCGGGTATTATCAAATCTAAGGTACCTGTAGTAACAGCGGCACAAGGTACTCCTCTTAGTATCATTGAGGACGTAGCTAAAGAAAAACATGCTAAGCTTTATGCTTTCAATAAAGATTTCGGTATCGATAGTCGCAGCGCTGTAACTGGTGGTCAAATGATTACGGTTAGTACTAACGATGCAGCACCTGCCATGTTGTTTACGACGATGGCGGGCATTCACCAATCTGTAAACCTCGCTTGTGCATTGATGGCGGTACGTCTGTTGATGAAAGAGGATACGAATATCAGCGAAGAAACGATGCGTGAAGGCTTCGCTCGTACTACTTGGGCAGGACGTTTTGAAGTTAAAAGAGGTTTAGATCGTACTTTTATTTTTGATGGTGCTCATAATGCGGCAGGGGCTGAGTCTTTTGCCATGACGTATGGCGAGTTGTTTAAGGATAGCCCAAAAACGATTGTAATGGCTATTCTTAAAGATAAGAACCAAGCGGCTATTATCCGTGAAGTGGTTAAAGTGGGTGACACAGTGCTCGTTGTGCCCGCACCAACCGATAGAACGGAAGTACCGGAAACCTTGGTTGAAATGATTCGCCGTACTGTACCAAAGGCGACGGCTCAAACTGCAGACTCTATTGAGGCTGCATTAGCATTGGCATATAAGCATACAAAGACTGGTGATATCATTGCCGTATGTGGTTCTTTATATATTCTAGGGGATGCTCGTCAGTGGTTTTTCCATGAGATGAGTCATTAAGGTGAGAATATGGAACTCTCACTCATTCCTAATCAGAAACGAATTACCTTTTATATTGAACGATTAATCTATGGTGTCGTCATTGCGATGCCACTTCAACCAATGGTAGGCGATGTACTTCTCTGGTTGGCTATAGGTCTGGCATTATATGATTTAATTTCTAGTAAATCATTGAGTTTGCCGACAGGCTATCTATCTTGGACTGTTATGATCTTTGTTATCTGGACAGGTGTATCGTCGTTAATGTCCCTAAACTGGGATTGGTCTATTCAGAGCTGGTTCTACCAAATTGTAGCAGGTGGGGGCATGTACTATTTAGTTCGTACCTATATTCGAACATCTAAACAGTGGAACTATTTTCTTCGTGCCTTTTTAGGTACAGCAGTTCTTGTATGCATTATAGGGGCCTATCAGTATATATTTGTTCCCAATATACATATAAAAGAATGGGTAGATGCAGCACAATTCCCTAAATTGATGCGTCGAATGGCGTCTACATTGCAAAATCCTAACTTGTTAGGTGCCTATCTATTGATGGTGCTAAGTGTATGTATCAGCTATATTCTTGTTTATATGAAGGAGAATCGTACTCGTGAAATTGTTACAATGCTGATTGTTGGTATTGTATTATTTTTAACGATGCTATTAACCTATTCTCGTGGTATTTGGATTAGTTTTGCGGCCATGATTCTATATTGGGCTATTTTCGTAGAACGAAGATTATTCTTATCCTTGTTAGTGGTACCTCTAATTCTATATTTCTATGAAGGTGAGGTTGCCTCACGACTTTGGTCTATATTCCAAGGACATGATACGTCGTCAGATCTTCGTTGGGCTTTATGGGATAGCACAATGTATATCGTACGAGAAAACCCTATCTTTGGTATTGGGTGGAATACATTCTACTTAGTTTATCCAGATTATAACTATTACATTCAAGGCCCTAATGTATTGATGTATCATGCCCATAATTTATATTTAAATATATTGGCTGAAACAGGTATTCCTGGCTTGCTATCATTCCTAGCAGTTATCGTCGGTCATGTTATCACATCTGTTCGATTGAAAGGGGATATGTTCCGACAAGCTGCACAGATAGGAATAGGTGCTTTAGCTATCGGTGTTCTTTTTAGTGGATTGTCTGATTTTGAGCTCTATAGCCATCAAGTTACTATTGTTTTTTGGCAGCTCCTTGGTTGGGTTGGGGCCTTTGTGAAAGTACAACTCTCCACGAAGAATCATATGTAAAAAGTATATTTTGTATAATCAGTAAGTTTTATGGTAGCGATACAATTTCATAGTATGGTATAATTTATACATGCCTTAGCAGGGTAAGCTTACGTATATTTAACCGGTTTTCTAATGTTAGAATAATTGAACATTATTGCTTGCATTTGAAAACCGGTTTTTTTGTATATCTATATCTTTATAGGAGGTGTAGCGGTTAGTTT
>CAMUQE010000005.1 GCA_947096075.1 Veillonella parvula
TTATATTAAATAATATTCTTGTTTTCGGTGTTTGTATATTCATTAAAAATGTAAATATTGTTGTTTGATATTTTATACATGCTGTGTTATGATACAAATATAGAGCAAGACAGTAAGACAATATATATATTTTTAGGAGGATGTTACCATGTTAGGTAAAGTAAAATGGTTCAGCGCAGAAAAGGGTTATGGTTTTATTGAACGTGAAGACGGTAGCGATGTATTTGTACATTACTCTGCGATCCAAGACGAAGGTTTCAAATCTTTGACGGAAGGTCAAAATGTGGAATTTGAGATTGTTGATGGAAATCGTGGACCTCAAGCTGCTAACGTAGTTAAAGCGTAATCACATACCAAAAAATACATAAAAACAACATATAATAAAACTCCGATACAGCATGATATCGGAGTTTTTTATTATTGCTTGTAAAATTTATTCATATTTCTACAAAAATTATAAAATATTTATATAAAAAAGGAGGAGTTTTATAGGTGTGTGTAGAAATACTAAATATAACACGAGAGATAAGGTTACATAGTACCACACACTCGTATCTCGTGTGATTATTTTTAGAAAGGGTGTTGACTTATGAAAGTAGCAATCAGAGGAAAAAACATTGAAGTGACAGATGCTTTAAGAGCATATATCGAAAAAAGATTGAGCAAATTGACTCGTTACTTCGATGATGAGTTAGATGCACAAGCGGTTTTATCCGTTATAAAAGATAAATCAACAATTGAACTTACATGCTTCGTTGACAAAATCGTTCTTCGCGGTGTAGAAAATAATGATGACATGTATGCAGCTATTGACTTAGTTGTAGATAAAATTGTTCGTCAAATTCATAAACATAAAACTCGTTTAGCTAAACGCTTCAAAAAACAAGAAGCTTTCCATCCAGAAGTGTTGGCGACTTCTGTGGAAGAAGAAACTATCGAAGTCGTAAAACGCAAACGTTTTGCAGTACGCCCTATGGATGTAGAGGAAGCAATTTTACAAATGAACCTAATTGGTCATGACTTCTTTATGTTCTTTAATGCTGAAACTGAAGCTATGAACGTTGTATATCGTAGACACGATGGTTTCTATGGTTTGATCGAGCCAGAACTTCAATAATATATAATGTCGGCTGAACTTAATCCTAACTCCTTTCTACTTTAAATCAGCCGATTATTATATTAAGGTGGATGACTTAAAATAGTCATCCACCTTTTTTGCAAAAATAATACTATAAATAATCTTGAAATGCCTTGAATTCTTTGACTATTCAAGGCTTTTTCGTTATAATAAGTTAGATAAAATAATGTAAGATGTCCCGTAGAGGAGTGATTTGTTTGTTAAGCTTTTTACAAAGGCTATTAGGCAATAATAACGCAAAAGAAATTAAAAAAATGCGTGCTATTGCAGATCATATTAATGAAATTGAACCTAATTATATTAAATTAAGTGATGCTAACTTAGTGGCAAAAACTGATGAGTTTAAACGTCGTTTGCAAAAAGGGGAAACGTTAGACGACTTATTGCCAGAAGCGTTTGCTGTAGTTCGTGAAGCATCTAAACGTGTTTTAGGCATGCGTCATTTCGATGTACAGTTAATGGGGGGCATTTGCCTACATAATGGTAATATCGCTGAGATGCGTACCGGTGAAGGTAAAACATTAGTAGCTACATTGCCTGTATATTTGAATGCATTGACCGGTAAGGGTGTACATGTTGTAACAGTAAATGATTATTTGGCTACTCGTGATAGAGAGCAAATGGGACGTTTATATAATTTCTTAGGACTTTCTACGGGCCTTATTGTGGCTAATCTTGACTTTAATCAACGTAAAGAAGCCTATGCGTGTGATATTACATATGGTACAAATAATGAGTTTGGTTTTGACTATTTACGCGATAACATGGTAACCGATGTTGTTCAAATGGTACAACGACCATTGAATTATGCCATTGTGGATGAAGTAGATTCCATTCTTATTGATGAAGCAAGAACACCACTAATTATCTCAGGTCCTGGTCAACGTTCCACCGATAATTATTATAAATTGGCTAAAATTGTTCCTCACCTTGTAAAAGATGAAGACTATGTTATTGATGAAAAACAAAAAACTATTGCCCCTACAGATTCTGGCATCGCAAAGGTTGAAAAAATGCTTGGCGTTGAAAACCTATATGATGCAGAAAATATCGAGTTGAATCATTTGCTTGGTGCTTCTTTACGTGCTTATGCTATGATGCATCGTGATACTGACTATGTGGTTAAAGATGGTGAAGTTGTTATCGTCGATGAGTTTACGGGCCGTTTGATGTTTGGACGCCGTTATTCTGATGGTCTGCATCAGGCTATTGAGGCTAAAGAAGGTTTGAAAGTTGAACGCGAAAGCCAAACTTTAGCATCTGTCACATTCCAGAACTATTTCCGTATGTATGATAAATTAGCAGGTATGACAGGTACTGCTAAAACAGAAGAAAAAGAATTTATCGATATTTATGGATTAGAGGTTATACCAATTCCACCGAATAAACCTTTAATTCGGATGGATTTGCCAGATCAGATTTTTAAAACTAAAGCTGCTAAATATCGTGCCGTAGTACGTAATGCAGTAGAACGGCATCAAATAGGGCAACCTATTTTGATTGGTACTACATCTATTACACAGTCTGAAGAACTTTCAGACATGTTGTTGCGTGCAGGTGTACCTCATAAAGTATTGAATGCTAAACATCATGAACAAGAAGCAGAAATTGTTGCGGCTGCTGGCCAAATGGGAATGGTAACAATCGCTACTAATATGGCTGGTCGTGGTACTGATATTACTCTTGGGGAAGGTGTCCCTGAACTAGGTGGTTTAGCAATTTTGGGTACTGAACGCCATGAAAGCCGTCGTATTGATAATCAGTTACGTGGTCGTTCTGGTCGTCAAGGTGACCCTGGTTCTTCTCAATTCTTTTTATCATTAGAAGATGACTTAATGCGTATCTTTGGTGCTGACAATATTACAGGTATCATGGATAAACTTGGTATGGAAGAGGATGAACCTATCGAGCATTCTTTGATTACTAAATCTATTGAACGTGCTCAAAAGAAAGTAGAAGATCATAACTACAATATTCGTAAATATGTACTTGAATATGATGATGTTATGAATCAACAACGTGAAGTATTATACGAACAACGACGCCGTATTTTACGTAACGAATCCTTGCGTGAAACAATTAACGAAATGATTGACAAGCTTGTTACCGAATCTGTAGATGCTTATGCTGATGAAAAGCTCTATCCAGAAGAATGGGATTATGAAGGTCTCTATAAACATTTAAGTCAATATTTTTTAACAGAAGAGATTATGTCTTCTCAAGATATGGAAGAATATAGTCGTCAAGACTTATTAGAACGCTTATTAGAAATTGCTCATGAAGAGTATCAAGATCGCGTTGATATGCTTGGAGAGGCTATGTTTAGTCAACTTGAAAAGGCGATTATGTTGCGCGTTGTTGATAATAAATGGATGGAACATTTGGATAATATGGATATGTTACGAGAAGGTATTGGCCTTCGTGCATATGGTCAAAAGAATCCGTTGGTAGAATATAAGTTTGAAGCTTTTGATATGTTCCAAAACATGATTGCAGCTATTCAAGATGAGACAATCATGGCATTATACAAAATTCGTGCACAATTGATTCAAGAAATCGAAGAACCAGTTGATCACTTAGAAGGTGCACAATCCCATCATGAAGATGTGTTGGAGCCACAAAACATAGATTAAGATTTGTGAATGGCACGTTGCTCAAAGGGATTTCCACTGGGCAACGGCCATTTTTCTATTTTGTTAAGGTGATAGTTTATTGATGTAATAGACTAATTAACTAAAGGTGGTGAACATAAATTGTTAGAAGATCTAAAACCGATTATTTCTAATTTAGAAGAACGTATTTATGGGATGAGGGATTCACTTTAACATCGCTCAAAAGGAAGACCGAATATTTACACTTGATGTACAGATGAGTGATCCTACATTTTGGGATAATCCAGATAAAGCTCGTGAGATTTCTCAAGAGGCCACACAATTAAAAAATGCTGTAGAAAGTTATAAGCAACTTGTTAGTGATATTGAAGATGCTAATGTGATGCTTGAAATGGCTATAGATGAAGATGATCTCTCCATGGAGAGTGAAATCAAGGAATATGTTAAGCAAATAGAAGAAACCTTGGAAAAGCAAGAAGTACTTTTATTGTTAAGTGGTGAATATGATGCAAATAATGCTATTTTAACATTTCATGCCGGTGCTGGTGGGACTGAGGCACAAGATTGGTGTTCTATGTTAATTCGCATGTACTTGCGCTGGGCTGAAAAATCTGGCTTTTCCATCGAGTTAATGGATGAACAACCTGGTGATGAAGCAGGAATAAAATCTTCTACATTCCTTGTTAAAGGTGAAAATGCTTTTGGTTACTTGAAGTCTGAGAAAGGTGTACATCGTCTCGTTCGTATTTCACCATTTGATGCTGCGGCTCGACGTCACACATCATTTGCTGCTGTCGATGTAATGCCTGAAATCGATGATACTGTGGAAATTAATATCGATATGAAAGATGTTCAAGTTGATACGTATCGTGCTAGCGGCGCTGGTGGTCAGCATATTAATAAAACCGATTCTGCTGTTCGCATGACACATAAGCCGACAGGTATTGTAGTACAATGCCAAACACAACGTTCTCAAATGCAGAATAGAGAACAAGCTTTACGTTTGTTACGGGCGAAACTATTTGAGTTAGAGCTCGAAAAGCAAGCTGAACTTAAAGAACGGATTGGTGGTACCTACCAAGCAATTGAGTGGGGTAGTCAAATTCGTTCCTATGTATTTCATCCATATAATCTTGTTAAGGATCATCGTACTAGTGTAGAAACTGGTAATGTTCAAGCTGTTATGGATGGCAACTTAGACCCATTTATCGAAGGTTTCTTAAAAAAAGAGGCTAACTTAACAATTTAGGAGATACTATGAAAAAGTTTTTACTATTCCTATTAGTGCTAATTATTGCTCTTGTAGTGGCATCCCAATTTTTATTGCCATCCTTTATTGGCTCTCGTATTGAAAGCCAATTAAATGAAACATTGAAACCAACGGCTCAAACAGTAAATGTTGAGGCTCAACCTGCTTTCAAAATTTTATATGGTGAGGTAGATCGTGTTTATGGCACTTTGGAGAATATTAAACTGGGTAAATTGAATTTTGCTAGTTTTCGATATGATGCTAAACAAATCTTTGTCAATCCAATTTCTTTATTAGCTAGTCAACAAATTGATATCGTTAGTGTCGGGAATGCTAGTATTGATGGGACTATTAATAAAGCTGACTTAGCGACTTTCTTAAGTAATGAAGCAGGTAGTGATATTCAAGACGTACAAGTTGACATTAGTAAAGATAATATTAGCCTAACCGGCAAAATGAATGTAGGCATGGTGTTTAAAGGGGATGTTAAATTAGATGGGAATTTAGAGTTAAAGGGCAATACATTATTGTTTTCACCTAAAAAGTTCACCATAAATGGTGCTACAATTCCTGGAATGACATCTAATGTGTTAGAAAGTACTCAAATTTATGACTTCAACAATTTTCCAATTCCTGTAAAAGCGGAAAGTTTAACTGTTGATAATGGTGAAATTCTCATTAAAGTAAAACCTGTACTCAACTAGAAAGGATTTGTCGTGAATCATCGGAACACACAAAAAAGTAAGTACTCATGGATTCTTATACTTTGTATTATTATAGGTCTTTTATCTTCCTTATACTTAGTATTTGAACGCCATCAGATTGAGAAATCTCAAAATCATATTGAAAATATCGTAGATTATGATGCAGTTTTACGAGCCAGTGCCTTTGAAAAGCGCAGTCAACAAGAAGCTTTTAATGCGTTACGTAATGCTGGTGTGACTGCTTTTGCTATTTATGATCGCACGTTAGAAAAAGCAAAAGATGCGGGCCAGGTTAAAGTATTAAGCTCTGAAGAGATGGACTCTGTTCGTGTTAATGGCGCTGCGATTAAACCTGGTGCGACTTATGTAGCATTAATTTCAGGTAAAGAAGGCTATTATAAAGAAATTCGAGAGGATTTATACCACCGTATTGGCAAGGACAAGGTGAAAGAGCTTAATACAAGTATTGGTCCTGTTCTAGAATTGTATGGTGCAACAGCAGATAGCTATGCAAAGATGAATCTTGGTATTTCAAAATTGCAAGCACAAGAGGTTGCAGATCGAGGTTTCAATGTTATCGTTCGTCCAACAAACTATAGAAACGTAACATCTGAAGATATTCAATATCTATTTAAACGACTTGAAGGCATTCCTCATGTAACAGGGATGATTTTTGCTGGTAAAGAAGCTCTTGGTGCACCTAATTTAACGGATGAAACATTAGCATTATTAAATAAAAACCATATTCCACTAGTTGGTATCGAAGCTGTCAATCAGTTGCAGTATGAGCCACAACAAGGTTTCTTGGAAATGGCAGCCAAAAATAATTATAGTGTAGGTCGTGTGTATACTATCGCTAAAGAGGAGTTAAAGAAAATTACCCCTGAAGAAGCGGCACAACGTTTTTACATTAGTGATATAGAGCGAAATATTCGTTTTAACTTGTTCCCGATGTATGAAACAGGTATAAATAATGAAACCGTATTACAAACTACAATAAATTATATTGGTATGGCTACAGAGAAATTAGCTGTAAAAGGCTATGAGTTCGGTCCTGCAGATATCTATCCTGCCTATACACCAAATCCATTGTTAGTAGTTATTTCGATGGTTGGTGCTATCGCACTTTTTGTATATGTTCTACAAATGATTTTACCAATGTCTAAACATACTCAACTTGTGGCTTTCTTTGGTATTTGTTTGGCATCTATTGTTGTATTTATTCTTACAAGTGGTACGTTAATTACTCAAATCTGGGCTTTATCTAGTGCAGTTATGGCTCCCGTAGGCGCTATGATTCGCTTAATGGAAGAGTGGCGCCGTTATGATGGGGCCCGTCCTCTAGGGGCTATTAAGGCTACGGTGCTTGCCTTGTTATATCTTGTAATTGCTGCATTATTTGCTGCTATTGGTGCTATGTTTATCGCATCATTATTGGGCAATACGAAATTCTTTATGGAATTCGCTATCTTTAGAGGTGTTAAATTAACCTTTGTACTTCCGATTATTTTAGTTATTATTGCGTACTTACAACGCTTCCCATTGTGGAAGGGTCGCATGATTAACTCAAAGGAAGAAGCGAAAAAATTTGTAGTAGAATTCTTAACTATGGATGTTAAGTTCTATGTATTCTTTGTGATGGCGGCACTTGGTGGTGTTGCATGGATATTTGTTGGACGCAGTGGTCACACCGCAGGTGTTCCAGTACCAACCTTTGAACTTATACTTCGACGTTTCCTTGAAAATACGATGTATGCAAGACCTCGTGAAAAAGAGTTTATTATTGGTCATCCTGCTTTAATGCTTGCTACCTTTGCCTTCTTGCGTAAATGGCCTACAATAATTCATTTTGTATTAACTCTAGCTGGGGTTATTGGGATTGCTTCTATGGTAGAAACATTCTGTCATCTTAGAACGCCAGTTTTCATGTCTATCATGCGTGGTTATGATGGTTTGTTGATTGGTGCTCTCTTGGGATTGCTTCTTATTATCGCAGTACGTTTTATGATGTACGTAACACAATGGTTCCAAGCTAGGGAGGTTGACCATGAGTAATATTGTTATCTCTGGTTACTATGGCTTTGGTAATGCTGGTGATGAGGCTATGCTCTGTGCCATTATCGATGCTATTCGCAAAGAAGAGGCAGATGCACATATTACTGTCATTTCTGGTAATCCTAAAGAAACTAGCAAAAAGCATAATATCAATGCTGTAGGGACATTCTCTGCACTAGGTATTTTAAAAGCCATTGCTAATTCAGATCTTGTTATCAGTGGTGGTGGTAGTTTATTACAAGATGCTACTAGTATTCGTAATACTTATTACTATTTAAGTATTATGGCCTTAGCTAAGTTACTTGGGAAAAAAGTAATGCTTTATTCCCAAGGCATTGGCCCTTTAAATCGTTCATCTACACGTCGTGCTGTTGGCTTTGTATTACGTTTTGTGGATACTATCACAGTTCGTGACTCTATTTCTAAAGATGAATTAGAGTCTTTGGGTATTGAAGATGTAGAGGTTACTGCAGATGCTGTATTGGCCATGCAACCGACAGAGCTTTCAATTGGCGCGCATATTCTTGAGGGCTATACATCTAAATTGCCTGCTACTAATGAACAACGTAAACGGATTGGTGTGGCTGTTCGCAGTTGGAAAGAGGATACGGAATATAGAGAAGCCTTAGCTAATGTATTGAGCCGATTACAAGAACAAGATAATGTGGAAATTATCTTTATTCCTATGTCACATCCAGAAGATACAAAAGAGGCTAAGATTATTGCTGGTTATATGCCAAATGGTGCTATTGTCCTAGAAGGCCCGTTTTCTACGGAGCAACAAGTATCCTTATCTGGTAATGTGGACCTCATGATTGGTATACGTCTTCATGCCTTAGTTTTTAGTTCCTTAATGGGAAAACCAGTTATTGGTATTTCTTATGATCCTAAAATTACAAGCTTTTTACATATGATTGGTCAAGAGCCGATTGGCACAATGACTCATTTGCGTGAAGAAGCCTTGTACCAATGGTGTCATAAATTATTGAATTCTCGTGAGGAGTATCAAGCATCTTATGACCGTATTGAAGCATTGCGTGTAGATTCTCAACGTAATGCAGAAATTGCTATTTCATTACTTAAAGAGTATTAATATATTGGATTTTATCCAGAAAGTGAGGTCTCTATGTCTACATTAACACAAGATGTTAAACAATTAGTTCAAGAGAAGGCAAAAGCTATTCGCGTTGGTATTGTACAGTCTGTAACGGCAGCGAAATCCGGTCACCCAGGTGGTTCATTATCCATCGCCGATGTGATGGCCTTGTTGTACTATGTTGAGATGAATGTAGATCCAGCAAATCCAAAAGCTCCTAATAGAGATCGTTTTGTCCTTTCTAAAGGTCATGCAGCGCCTGCACTATATGCTACATTGGCAGAAAAGGGTTATTTTCCTAAAGAAGAACTCTTGAACTTACGTAAAATTAATCATATGTTACAAGGTCATCCTGATATGAAACACACACCAGGTGTAGATATGTCTACAGGTTCTTTAGGACAAGGCATCTCTGCGGCTTGTGGCATGGCATTGGCAGGGAAAATTGATAATGCAGATTACCATGTATACTCTATTCTTGGTGATGGTGAGCTTGAAGAAGGTCAAGTGTGGGAAGCTGCAATGTTTGCTGGCTTTTATAAACTGAATAATTTGACAGCTTTTGTCGATTTTAATGGTCTTCAAATTGATGGTGATATTACTAAAGTTCTTTCTCCATTGCCAATTCCAGAAAAGTTCAGAGCTTTCAATTGGAATGTTATTGAAGTTAATGGTCATGATTTTGATGAACTTCATAATGCTATTGAAGCTGCGAAGGCTTTCACAGAAGGCCCAACATGTATTGTAATGCATACTGTAAAGGGTAAAGGTGTTGAAGAGATGGAAGGTCAAGCCGGCTGGCATGGTAAAGCACCAAGTGAAGAGCAAGGTGTAGCCTTTGTTAATGAAATTATGGGGGTGCAATAATGGGTAAAGCAACACGTGAAGCATATGGTAATGCGCTAGCTCGCATTGGTAAAGAGAATACTAATATTATCGTACTAGATGCGGATTTATCCAAATCTACTAAAACAGATACATTTAAAGCTGTGTGCCCAGAACGTTTCTTTAATGTAGGTATTGCAGAGCAAAACTTGATTTCTGTTGGTGCTGGACTTGCAGCGGCAGGTAAGATTCCATTTGTATCTTCTTTCTCCATGTTCGCAACAGGTCGTGCGTTTGAACAAATTCGCAATGCTGTATGCTATCCAAAATTAAACGTAAAAGTTTGTGCCACACATGCGGGTGTTACTGTTGGTGAGGATGGTGCAACGCATCAAAGTTTAGAGGATATTTCCTGCATGCGTACATTGCCAAATATGACCGTAGTGGTACCTGCTGATGAGCGCGAAACAGAGGCTGTTATCGAATGGGCTGCATCTTATAACGGTCCAATATACGTTCGTCTGGGTCGTGCTGGTGTAGATGATGTAACTACAGAAGGCTATTCTTTTGTACCTGGTAAATCTACTACCTTGGTAGATGGTTCTGATGTTACAATTATCGCTTGTGGCGCATTGGTTGGACCTGCTGTAGAGGCGGCTAAAACTTTATCTGAAGCTAATGTATCTGCTCGCGTTATTAATATGGCATCTATTAAACCAATTGATATTGAAGCAATTGTAAAAGCGGCTACTGAAACTGGTGCTATTGTTACAGCCGAAGAACATAATATCATTGGCGGTCTTGGTTCTGCAGTATCCGAAGTAGTAGTAGCTAATAAGCCTGTACCTATGGAATTCGTTGGTGTTCAAGATACATTTGGGGAGAGTGGAACACCAAAAGAATTGATGAAAAAATATGGCTTAACTGCAAATGACATTGTAGAAGCAGTAAAACGTGTAATCGCTCGTAAATAATCAAAGGGGATCCCATGATTGAATTTAAGAATGTTAGTAAAGTCTATGATAATGGTTCTGTTGCATTAGACGATGTGTGTTTAACTATTAACGATGGTGAATTTGTTCTCGTTTGTGGTCACAGTGGTGCAGGGAAATCAACTTTATTTAAGTTATTAACGCATGAAGTAGTGCCAGATGCTGGTACTGTCATTGTTGATGACTTTGATGTTACGCGTATGAAGCGCAGTAAAATTCCTAAATTGCGGAGAAAGCTTGGCGTTGTATTCCAAGACTTCCGTTTATTGCCTAATAAAACGGTAGCAGAGAATATTGCTTTTGCTCTTGAAGTTATTGAAGAAAAACCAAAAATCATTAAAGAAAAGGTGAGTCATGTATTAGACCTAGTTGGTTTATCTGATAAGGCTAATGACTTACCAGAGGATCTTTCTGGTGGGGAACAACAACGTGTTGCGATTGCTCGTGCTATTGTTAATCGCCCAACAGTTTTAATTGCTGATGAGCCTACTGGCAACCTCGATCCAGATACTAGTAAGGATATTGTAGAGTTATTCAAACATATCAATAATTTTGGCACTACCGTTATTATGGTTACTCATAATATGGATCTTGTTTCGTACTTGAATAAACGCGTTATTCGTCTAAAAGATGGCCGTGTTCAAAGTGATAATATGAGAGGTGCAGAAATTAATGAAGCTTAGAACGATAAAGTACTATTTTAAAGAAGCACTGAAGTCTATGAAACGTAATGGACTTATGACATTAGCGTCCATTTCTACAGTGGCTTTGTCCTTATTTATGCTCGGCGTATTCCTTTGTGGTGTCATTAATTTGAATAACATGGCATCCAGTCTAGAAAATCAAGTACAGTTAAGTATTTACTTAAAGGATGGTTTAACAACTGATCAAATTATGGCAGTAGGAAAGCAAATTAAGGCTATACCTAACTTAAAGCATTTAGAATTTGTTAATAAAGAGCAAGCTATGAAGGAGTTTAAAGAACGCCTTGGTGATCAGCAACAATTGGTAAATGCTTTAGGTGATGTTAATCCGTTGCCTAACTCGTATGTGTTGACCTTTGATAATCCTAGTGATGTGAAAGCGACTGCAAAATTAGCTACTACATTCCAAGGTGTAGAAAGTACACATTATGGTCAAGATATTGTAGAAGAGCTTTTCCGCATTACGCAAGTAATTCGCATTGGTGGCATTGTATTGATTGCTTTCTTAGCAGCTGCAACATTATTCATCATTTCAAATACAATTCGGTTGACTGTATTCGCACGTCGTAAAGAAATTGCAATCATGAAATATGTAGGTGCTACTAATGGATTTATTCGTTGGCCATTTCTGATTGAAGGCATGTTGTTAGGCTTAATTGGTGCTATCATTGCCGTTCTTTGCGTTGGTGAATTTTATCACTTCATCACAATGGAAGTTTCTGAATCATTAGCATTCTTCCCTTTAGTACCAATGTTCCCATTCTTCTATGATGTAGCCCTTTATATCTTAGGTGGCGGCATAGTAGTAGGTGCTATTGGTAGTACTATTTCTTTGAAACAATACATGAAGGTGTAATGTTTATGAATAATAGTATATCTAAATCTCATTTCGTAGCGGCAATTTTGACTGGTATAGTGGTATTGGGAACACCATTATATATCGTTGCAGAGGACGAAGATTTAACAAATCAACTCGATTCAATACAACAACAAGTTAATCAACAAAATGCCATAAAGTCAGATGCTGAAACTGTAATAGTCAGTGTATCCGAACAGTTACGTCAAATCGAAGAACAATTACGTCAGGCTCAGCAACAATTGGATTCTATTCAACAACAACGTATAGCTGTTGAGAATGATATTACGGTGAATGAAAAATTACTTGCTGAAGCACAAAAGCGCTTAGAAGGGCGAGAAGCCGTATTTTATAAGCGTGTACGTGATATTTATATTAACGGTCGTTTAAGTTACTTAGATGTAGTTATTGGATCTAAAGATTTTACAGACTTTGCTAATCGTTTAGAAATTTTAAAACGAATTATTGATTCTGATATTAAATTAATTGAGGAAATCAAAAAAGAACGTGCTGAAATAGAGGCTAGAAAGCAAGCACTAGAACAGTCTCGGGCAAAATTAGTTGAGCTTGAAAAAGCAGCTGCTGCAAAACAAGCTGAAATAGAGCAGAAGAAGAAAGAACGTGAAGTAGTTCTTCAAAAAGCGCAAAATGATCGTGCTATCGCAATGCAAGCGATAGAAGAACTTAATGCTTCTTCCGCTCAAATTACTTCTCTATTAAAAGCTCGCCAAGCAGAGCGTGCGGCGGCTCGTGCTGCTGCTGCGGCTCAACAGTCTTCATCTGGTTATTCTTGGGTACAAGGAACTGGTCAACTTGGGTGGCCTGTAAGTGGCGAGATTACTTCTCCATATGGCTATCGTACACATCCGATTTGGGGCACTACAATTTATCATTCTGGCATTGATATTGGTGTTGATGAAGGTACACCTGTTCATGCTGCAGATGGTGGTACTGTTGCTTGGTCGGGTTGGATGGGTGGCTATGGTTATGCCGTAGTTATCGATCATGGTAATGGAATGTCTACTCTTTATGGACATAATTCTGAACTTGCTGTCTCTGAAGGGCAAGATGTAGGTAAGGGTCAAGTTATTGCCTATGCTGGTAGCACAGGCAATAGTACAGGGCCACATGTACATTTTGAAGTTCGTATAAGTGGGGATCCTGTGGATCCTATGGGATATTTATAATATGAAATTTGATACACGTACGGTGTTATGGAGTCTATTGAAATATATAGGCTCTGGCATCGTTATTATGTGGCTTACATTTTGGTACCTTTCCGGTTCATTCTGGGGTCTGCCAAGATTATTTATAGCCTATTATACTGCGAGTCAAGTTTTTATGACACCTATGGCTAAAACTACCCTTTATGATGGTATGCTAAAGGGGTTAATTGACTCTTTGGGAGAACCGCATAGTGTTTATTTAAATGCAGAAGAATATAAGTCCATGAAAATGCAAACATCTGCAACATATGCTGGTGTCGGTATGGTCCTTGGTACTGATGATAAAGGTCTATATGCTGTTAGCGTTATGGAAGACCAACCAGCTTTCAAAGCTGGAATTAAACCTGGAGACCACATTATTGCTATCGATGGACAAGCCACTACTGAAATTCCGGTAGAGGAAGCATCTTCTCGTATTCGTGGCGAAGCAGGTACTACTGTAGCTCTTGATATTGAGCGTAATGGTGAAAAGTTGCATTTTGATATCACTCGTGAATCCATTGTTTTGCCTACTGTTAAAAGTAAAATGCTAACTAGCACAGTTGGGTATATTCGTATTAGTCAGTTTGCAGAAAATACCGCAGAAGATTTTGCTACTCAATATAAAGAGCTTCAATCTCAAGGTATGAAGGCCCTTGTCTTGGACTTACGAGATAATCCAGGCGGCTTATTATCTACTACTGAAAAGATATCTAACTATATTATGCCTCCAGGTACACTCGTAACGGTACAAAATCGATCAGGTAAAAAGGATACTTATAAGTCAGATGGACCTGATGTAGCTATGCCGTTGGTTGTTTTAGTTAATAAGGGCTCTGCTAGTGCATCAGAAATCATAGCAGGCGCTGTTCAAGATCGTAAATTAGGCACTATCGTAGGTACTAATACATATGGTAAAGGTACCGTTCAAACTATTTTCCCTAGTTTAGATGATGAAGGAATTAAAGTAACTATTGCTAAGTACCACACACCAAGTGATCGTGTTATTGATGGAACAGGTATTAAACCTGATGTAGAAATCGATTTACCAAAAGGTGTACATCCATCTAGTACATTAGATGATATTCAAATTAAAAAGGCATTAGAGCTATTACAGCAATAATGCATAGGAGTTAAATTATGTTTATAGATAGAGCGCGCGTCTTTGTTAAAGCTGGTGACGGTGGGGATGGTATGTCCAGCTTCCGTCGAGAGAAATACGTGCCAAATGGCGGCCCTAGTGGTGGTGATGGTGGTAAAGGAGCGGATGTTGTTTTTAAAGCTGACAAGAATATTAATACGCTTGTAGACTTTAGATATAAACGTCAGTTTAAGGCACCGGCTGGCGGTAATGGTGAAAGCTCTAATAAACACGGTCGAGGTTCTGAGGCTCTCATCATTCCTGTTCCATTGGGAACTGTAATTAAAGATGAAGAAACAGGTAAAATCTTTTGCGACCTTGTCAACGATGGCGATACCTTTGTTATTGCCAAAGGTGGTCGTGGCGGCCGTGGCAATGCTCGCTTCCAAACGAGTGCTAACCGTGCACCAACCTTTGCAGAAAAGGGTGAACCTGGTGAAGAATTCTGGTTACAATTAGAGCTTAAAGTATTAGCTGATGTAGGTTTATTAGGTTATCCATCTGTAGGTAAATCTAGTATTTTGCGAAAAGTATCTAAGGCTCAACCAGAGGTGGCTGCCTATCATTTTACTACACTAACACCAGTACTCGGGGTAGTTACAATTTCTGGTGATCGTAGCTTTGTTTTAGCTGATATTCCAGGCCTTATTGAAGGGGCTAGTGAAGGTGTGGGCTTAGGTCACAATTTCCTACGTCATGTTGAACGTACGAATATTTTAATTCATGTTCTAGATGTATCTGGTATGGAAGGTCGAGACCCTAAGGTCGACTTTGATGCGATTAATGAAGAGTTACGTAAATACTCTGAGAAATTGGCTAATAAGAAACAAATCGTAGCTCTCAATAAGATTGATATGGTCTTTGATGATAGGACGATTCCAGAAACAAAAAAATATTTTGAAGATAAAGGCTATGAGGTATTCCTCATTAACGCCTTAAGTGGTGAAGGTTTGCCAGAGCTTATGGAACGAGCTTACTACTATGTAGAAAACTACGAGCCAGAGCCTGAAGCAACTGATGATACAGTTGTATACGAAGCAAAACAAGATGTAGAGTTTCTAATTACTCGCGGTGATGATGCTGCTTTCTACATTACAGGCAAACGTATTGAACGATTAGTAGCTATGACAAATCTTGATGATGATCAATCTCTTCGTAGATTCCAACGTATTTGGCGCTTTATGGAGCTTGATGCAAAATTGAAGGAAAAAGGCTGTAAAGACGGTGATGAAGTTGTAATCGGCGATCAACGCTTTACTTTCCAAGAGTAGGAGTAATAATGACAGGAAAACAAAAACGGTATTTACGTTCATTGGCGGCTACAATACCACCAGTTGTCCAAATTGGTAAAAATGGTTTAGAGGATAGCGTTATTGATAGTGCTCGTGCAGCGATTACAGCACGCGAACTTATTAAGGTTAAATTACATAATAATAGTCCTGAAGATAAGACAATTTTTCAAGACTTAGCAGATATGCTTGGCGCTGAATTAGTTCAAGTGATTGGCTTTAATGGTGTTTTATATAAAGCTAAAAAAGAACCTAAAATCATTTTGCCAAAATAATTTTATAATTTAGTAGATCATAAAAATTTGTATACATCGTAGTTGAGAATTTTAACCTTAGGAGGTGAGTCTATGCGCAGCACCATCGTTAATGCAAAACGAATTGTAGTCAAAGTTGGTAGCAGTACGCTTTGTTACACTAACGGACATTTAAATTTGGAGCGTATTGAAAGATTAGTGCGCCAATTATCAGATTTGGCTAACCAAGGTAAAGAAATTATTCTTGTTTCTTCTGGTGCTACTGGTGCGGGTCTTGCCCCCTTAGGCTTTAAGGAAAAGCCTAGAGACCTCGTATTAAAGCAAGCAGCAGCTGCAGTAGGTCAAGGTATTCTCATTCATATGTACGAGCGCATGTTTCGAGAATATGGTCGCACCGTAGGGCAAATTCTTTTAACGAAAGAGGATAGTACTGGACGCCATAGTTATCTTAACTTACGTAATACATTACATACTTTATTGCAACTTAACGTTATTCCTATTATCAATGAAAATGACGTGGTTGCTATCGAAGAATTTAAAATCGGTGATAACGATACATTATCTGCCACTGTAGCAGGTATTGTAGATGCAGATTTACTTATCATTTTGTCAGATATTGAAGGCTTATATACGGCTAACCCAGCCACCAATCCAGATGCTACTTTGATAGAAACTGTTTCTGAAATCACCGATGAAATTTATGCTATTGCAGGTGGTGCTGGTTCTAATATGGGAACGGGTGGTATGTATACAAAAATTAAAGCTGCTCATATGGCAACAAATTCTGGTGTACCAATGGTTATAACCTCAGGTGAAGTAGAGGATTCTGTTCGTCGTGTATGTAAGGGTGAACAAATTGGGACACTCTTTGAAGCCCATGATGCAAGTTTATCTGGTAAGCATCATTGGTTGGCTTTTGGTAAACGATTAAAAGGATCGATTACGATTGATGACGGTTGCGCTCGGGCTGTTTTAGATAAGGGTGCTAGTATTTTGCCCGCTGGTATTATTGAAGTAGAGGGGACTTTTGGACCTGGTGATACAATTTCCATTTATCATAATCATAAGGAAATTGGTCGTGGACTTATTAATTATAGTATTGATGATATGAAGGCGATTAAAGGTCACAATACAAATGATATAGCCGAAATTCTAGGTATTAATACGACTTATGATGAGGCTGTACATCGTAATAATCTAGTTTTATTACACTGAGGAAATCCTATGAACCAGTATGAAGAAATTTGTAAAGATATGGGCCAGAGAGCTAAAACGGCATCTTTTGAATTAGCCCAACTCGACCAAGAAACTTTAGATTCTGCATTATTAGCAATTGCTGATGCTGTAGAAGCACAAACAGATGAAATTATGGCGGCTAATGAATTAGACCTAGAAAAGTCTGTTGACTATAATTTACCTAGAACTATGATAGATCGATTAACCTTGACACCTAGTCGCATTGCTCAAATGGCAGAAGGGGTACGTCAGGTGGCTGTTCTTGAAAGTCCTGTAGGTTCTATTATAGAAACAATCACTCGTCCTAACGGTTTGATTATTGAAAAGCGATCCGTACCTTTTGGTGTAATTGGTATCATCTTTGAAGCCCGTCCTAATGTAACCATTGATGCAGGTGTTCTTTGTTTAAAGACGGCAAATGCTACAATTTTACGCGGTGGTAAAGAGGCATTCCACACGAACCAAATCATCGTGTCTATCATGCGGAATACCTTAGAGTCTCTAGGTATTAATGGTGACTCTATTCAACTTGTTGAGGTGCTTGATCGAGATATGGTTGGTGTACTTTTACAACAACGGGAATATATTGATGTAATTATTCCACGTGGTGGCGCTGGACTTATTCGTCGTGTTGTAGAAGATAGTAGCATTCCTGTTATTGAAACTGGTAGCGGTGTATGTCATACCTTTGTTGATGAATATGCTAATCTAGAGATGGCCTTAGAAATTGCGGTTAATGCTAAGGTTCAACGCCCATCTGTATGTAACTCTATGGAAACACTGTTAGTTCATCACGCTGTGGCTTCTGATTTTTTACCACGTCTTGATACAGCACTACAAGAATACGGTGTTCACATTCACGGAGATGAAGCTGTAGCTCAATATATGGAAAACACAATTCCTCTAGAAGAGGATTCTTTCAACACAGAATACAATGATATGGACTTAAATGTGCGTATCGTTGAAAATCTTGAAGAAGCTATTGAACATGTGAATCGGTATACTACACATCACTCTGAGGCTATTATTACAGATGAACCTATGCGAGCTAATGTGTTTATGAATTTAGTAGATTGTTCTACTGTATACCATAATGCATCTACACGTTTTACAGATGGCTTTGAGTTCGGCTTTGGAGCAGAAATCGGCATTAGTACACAAAAACTTCACGCTCGAGGACCTATGGGGTTACAAGCTCTAACATCTTATAAATACTTTGTATTTGGAGAAGGTCAAGTACGGACGTGAAGAGACTATATTATTTTGTAAGAGCATACTATAGATACATTCAAACACCAAAGGGACGATATGAATGGATTTCCTATATAAAAGCATTGCTCATATTCATCATTATTTGTGTCATTGTCATTAAGGGAGTGACCGTATTATGGTAGATAAACGTCGCATAGGTATAATTGGTGGAACATTTAATCCCATTCATTTAGGTCACCTAATGATTGCAGAGGTGGCTTGTGAGAGCTTTAATTTAGAAAAGGTTATCTTTGTACCTGCTCGTATTCCACCACATAAGCAACATGATGTGATTGATAGTCATCATCGCTATGCTATGACGGCGGCCGCAGTTTTGGATAATCCCAATTTTGAAATTTCTGATGTAGAGATGCGCCGAGAGGGCCCTTCGTATACCGTTGATACGATTCAATATTTTAAAAAACTATATGGTCCTACTGTTGAATTTTACTTCATTGCAGGGACTGATACTATTCGTGCATTACCGACTTGGAAATTTATAGATGAACTGATAGACGAGGTTCATTTTATTGGAGCTACTAGACCAGATGGATCGAGTGCTATTGATTCTACTTTGGATGAATTAGGAGCTAAAGCACGGGAAAAGATACATGTTATGGAAGTGCCTGAAATGAAATTGTCTGCTACGTATTTACGAGAGCGCTTACGGTCTGGAAAGACAGTTCGGTATATGTTGCCTAAATGTGTAGTGGATTATATAGAAGAAAACCATATATATGGGAAGGAATAAATGATGTTATCGTTTGATGAAATACAACATAGGGTAAGCCAATGGATGGGGAAAAAACGTTTTAAGCATACCCTGGGTGTTGTTGAATCCGCAACTCAGTTGGCTAAACTTTATAATGTTGATGTAGAAAAAGCACGATTAGCGGCATTACTACATGATTGTGCTAAAGAAATGCCTTTGAAAGAGATGCAAGATTTGGTGAAGGAGAATAATTACAAAGCTGATGAAGAATTATTAGCCAATGGTAATCTTTTACATGGATTAGCAGGTATGATTCGAGCTAAACTTGAGTTTTCTATAACCGATTCAGAAATTTTAGAAGCTATTCGTGTTCATACAACTGGTAAGGTAGGGATGTCCACATTAGATAAAGTTATATTCTTAGCAGATTATATTGAACCCAATCGTCATTTTCCAGGTGTTGATGAACTTCGAAAGGTAGCTAAAGAAAATCTCGATAGAGCTGTATTGCTTGGTTTTGACAATACTATTAATCACCTTATTGAGCAACATCTTTCTATTTATCCTTTGACCATTCTTGGTCGTAATGATGTATTAAAATCTTGTAAATAATGGAGTTTTTATATGGACGAGCGTGAACGAGCAAGAGCTCGCCGACGTAGAAAAAGACGTCAACAAAAGTCATCTGTAAAGTGGCCTAGAGTCATTTTGGCTATTGTTGTAGTTTTGGCTCTGGTCGGTGGGATAGGATATGGCATATATAGTGGCGTATCATATGCATATAGAGCAATTGTAGGAACTACTGAAGTTACTGAAGCTGTGACAGATAGTGGAAATAAACAGGACGCAAATACTGTATCAGTAGAGCAAAAAGGTTTAGATAAACCTCTATATATTTTGGTTATTGGCACTGATGACAATAATCCTAGCCAAGGTGATAGCTTATTCCTATTATCTGTAAATCTTGATCAAAAAACCATGGATGTTATTGGCATTCCAAGTAATAGTAAAATCGATAATCGTGATCAAACAGATGCGACCATGTTAAATGGTATTTACGAAAAAGGTGGTATTGAGCTTACTAAAGCTGTTATTGAGGATATGTTCCATATTTCAATACCATACTACGTGGTAGTTAATCAAGATGCATTCAAGAAAACTAATGATGTGTTAGGGAATCAACAAATTTATGTAGAGCAACCGATGGAACATGTTGATGCAGAAGGCAATAAGGATATTGATTTACGACGTGGTTATCAAACATTAGATAGTAATAATGCCTTAGCATATTTACGATATTCTGATCCTAAACACGATACCTTTACTCGTGTGCAACGACAAGAGCGATTTTTAAAGTTGTGGGTGGAACAAGAGCATAATGCATTTTTTATAACAAATGCATGGCATATTTGGCGTATTTGGGAGCATTTTGATAGTAATATCTCCACTTTAGATGCTATTAAACTGGTATATAATGCGAGCAAAATTAATAAGGAAGAGATCCACTTCTATATTCTTCCTGGTGAAAAAGAGCTTATAGGTGAAACGACTTATTGGAAGGTAAATCCTACGGAAGCTCAACGTTTAGTGGGTATTACAATGGGCAATTTACCAGCTAATGAAATGACGCAATTTATATCTGCACCAACAAATAGTATGTCGAAAGTTGCACCTGAATCGGAACATAATGGTGGCACTATTACAAAGCCCACAGAACCAGGTGAGGAGAGCGGTAGTAAGCGATAAGATATGAGGCAATATAATGAAAAAGAAAGAAGATATTAAACAAATCGTATTAGAACTTGCACAAGCTGCATTTGATAAAAAGGGCAGAGATATTGAAATTCTTGATTTAGAAGGTATTTCAATGTTAGGTGATTATTTTTTGATTGCCAGTGCAAATAATAGTAAGCAATCTCAAAGCATTGCTGATGAAATGGAAGATAAAGCAGCCGAATTAGGTATAACAGTACAGCATAGAGAAGGTTATCGTGAAGGTGAATGGATCTTATTGGATTTTGGCGATATACTTTGTCATGTCTTTGGTGGTGATGAATTGCGTGAATTCTACGGTTTAGAAGAATTGTGGAATGACGCTGGTCGAGTTCCATTTGAAGGAGTATAATATGGCTACAGAATTGTTGGAAAATACAATTGCCACATTGAAAGTATTGCGTACTAGTGACCAAGGTGCTTTTCTAGATGGTCAAACAGGCAATACAAATGATGATATTTTGCTTCATAAAGATCAACAAACTTCACCAGTTACTATAGGAGATGAGGTAGAAGTATTTTTATATCGCGATCCAAAGGGGCGTTTAACTGCTTCTATGCGTTTACCAGCTATGAAGGTTGGCCAAATTGGTTATGTTGAGGTCATCAATACGACAAATTTTGGTTGCTTCGTTGAGGTTGGCACAGAACGTGGTATCTTTATGCCTCATGCGGAGATGCGTGGTCGCCCTCAGGTAGGGGAAAAGGTATGGGTTCGTCTTTATACAGATAAATCTGGCCGTTTTGCGGTCTCCATGGATGTAGATGATGAAATGCGTCGTGCCTCTAAAGCTGCTACTGAAGCTACGGTTGGTCAACTTGTAAAAGGTGCTATCTATAACTTAACGAGTGAGGGGGCATTTTTTATCACTCCTGAGCGTTGGATTGCCTTTTTACATCGTTCTGAAATGACGAGAAAGTTAAAAGTAGGGGAAATGATTGAAGGGCGTATTACTTTCAAACGCGATGATGGTCGTGTCAATGTGTCTATGCGCCCTACAAAGGAAAAAGCTCTTGTTTCAGACGGTGATATTATTATGGAATATCTTTTAAATCGCGGTGGAAAGATGCCATACAGTGATGAGTCTTCAGCAATGTTGATTAAAGATAAGTTCAATATTAGTAAGGCTGCTTTCAAACGTGCCTTAGGGCATTTAATGAAAGAGAAAAAAATTGTTCAGGAGGATGGTTGGACATTGCTTACCGACATAGGTCGCCAATGGACACCTCTTGTTAGTGATGAGTCCCAAGATGAGGAATAAAGACGATGAAAATTGTCATTGTAGGCGCTGGTAAGGTTGGTTATTCATTAGCACAACGTCTTATTCAAGACGATCATGATGTATATGTTATCGATCGCTCACCAGAACGCATTCATAATCTTGAAAATACATTAGATGTTAGCCTAGTTTTAGGGAATGGCAGTGATGTTCAATTATTGAATGAGATCGATATGTCTGATGTTGGTATGTTTATTGCTGTTACTGATTCAGATGAGGTTAATATGCTATCCTGTTCGGTAGCTAAAATAAAAGGTGTGCCTACGACTATTGCACGCGTTCGTGATAATAGTGTGGCGGAACATATGGATGAGGAGATACGAGCTCAAGTAGGTGTTGATCTTTTCATCAATCCTGAAATGGTTACAGCTCAAGAGTTACTACAAATTTTAGAAACACCATCAGCTATAGATGTTGAGGAGTTCGGTCAGGGTGCTGTGCGCCTTATGGAATTCAAATTGAATAATGAATTTCCTCTATTAGAACAGCCACTAAAAGAAATTCGCTTTCCTGAAGGTGTTCTATTAGTTGGTATTTTGCGCTATGGTGAAATGATTATTCCGCATGGTGAAAGTCGCTTACAGGCTGATGATAGTGTATTTTTCCTAGGTTTGAAAGAGTCCGTTTCTGAAGTGGAGAAACTTTGGTTCCATAATTATAATACATTCTATAAACGGGCTGTAATCATTGGGGCAGGTCTTTTAGGTCGTAACTTAACTGTATTACTAGAAAAAGCTGGTTTTTCTGTGAAGGTTATTGAAAAAGACTTTGACCGTTGTGAGAAACTGGCAAATCAAGTGGATAAAGCCATGGTTATCAATGGGGATGGTACTGATTTTGATTTGCTCGAAGCTGAGGAAATTGCTGATAGCGATGTAATTATTGCTCTAACAGATGATGATAAACTTAACTTACTTGTAGCACTTGTAGGAAAGCATATGGGTATCCAAAAGACCGTTGTTCGTGTGGGTCGGCCGGAATATATTATGCTGATGGAGCAAGTAGGTATTGATGTTGTATTTTCTCCACGTTTATTAACAGCAAGTCAAATTTTGCGCTTTGTACGAAGTGGAGAAGGGGTTGTTTCTATTTCTACCTTTGAAGGTGGTAAAGCCGAATCTATCGAGATTGAAATTACCAATGAATCACCTGTGGCAGGTAAACAATTAAAAGATATTCGTTTACCTGGGAAGGCCTTAGTAGGTGTAATTTTACGGGAAAATGAAGCTATCGTACCTCGTGGTAATACTCAAATTTTAGATGGTGATCATATCGTTCTCTTTACATTACCTGAATCGGTAAGCAAATTGCTTAAATATCTTACTTAGTAAGGAGGGGCTATGCGAATTCAAATCGTTATGTCCTTAGTGGGTCGGCTACTCTATATATTTGGGGCTTTTACTTTAATCCCCTTTATATATAGTGTCGTATTTGAAACTGCATATTGGTCATTTCTTATAACTACAAGCCTTTCTTTAGTTTTGGGGACATTTTTGTCTTATTACGGTTGTGAAAGTCAAGGCTTTAGTATTCGTGACGGGTTCTTAGTTGTATCCGCTACTTGGATATTTACGGTTATTTTGGGGGCTTTGCCTTTTTTGGGGAGTGGCATATTGACGAATGTTTTTGATGCTCTATTTGAAGCCACTTCGGGTATTACTGCAACTGGTGCCACTATTATTTATAGTGTTGATGAGTTACCAAATACATTTGTATTATGGCGTGGTCTTATGCACTGGGTTGGAGGGATGGGGATCATCGTCCTTATCTTATCATTTTTAAAGAATTTAGGAGCAGATGCAGCACATTTCTTTAATGCAGAGGCATCTGTACCAAAGCCTGGTGTTGTAATGCCGCGTATTCAATCAATGGCCACCAAGCTTTGGCAGTTGTATATTGCTTTTACTGCTCTTTGCTTTCTTATGCTGTGGGCTGGAGGCATTGAACCTTTTGATGCGTTAAACTATGCCTTTTCTATTATTGCTACGGGAGGATTTGCACCTACATCAGCAGGGGCTTTTATTTATGAACAAAGTAATTATATTTGTTTCGTATTTATATTCTTTATGTTTCTTGCTGGTGGCAATTTCTCTGTGTATTACAATGCACTTCAAAAAGGAATTCGCGTTTTAATTAATGATTTTGAAACACGTATGTACTGGCTTGTGGTGTTTATTGGTATTGCCATTGTATCAATATCTTTAGTATTACAATCCAGCTATTCTAGTCCTTTAGAAATTGTTAGAAATGCTGCCTTTAATTTAGTTTCTCTTCAAACTGGTAGTGGTTTTGCTATTAGTGATTATGATTTGTGGCCTGCTGCGGCACAGATGATGCTATTTATTTGTACATTTTTTGGTGGTTGTAGTGGTTCTACAACGGGTGGTATAAAAATTATACGACTTATTATTTTGATTAAGAGTTCTATAATTTATTTGCGAAAATCAATTCATCCTGATATGGTTCAAGTAGTACGTATTAATGGAAAACCGATGCCTACTAAATGGATTCAGATGACACAGCAATTTTTATTTTTATATTTAATGATTTATGTGGTATCTGTTTTTCTAATGACTTGCACGGGACTCAATACATATGATTCTATGCAAGTGGTTACGGCTTTTCTTAGCAATGTAGGACTAGGGTTTGGTGGTTTTGGTCCTACTGATTCCTTTAGTGTTATGCCGGATACTGCTAAATGCATTGCTATTGTAGACATGTTATTAGGTCGTTTGGAGTTATTTACGATTTTAGTTATGCTTCACCCTCAGTTTTGGGAAGGGTATTTTATAAAAAAAGAGGTTCCTAAACGATATCGTATTCTATAGGAGGGCAGGAACTATATGGAAGTTATAAAACGTCCTCTAGGGCTTTATAAAGCAAATTGTTATGTGCTTATCAAAGAGGGAAAATCTATAATTATTGATCCGGGTTTTCATTGTAACCACATTATTGATATGGTTGCAGATTCTGAACCCATAGCAGTTTTATTGACACATGGTCATTGTGATCATGTGTCAGCCTTGGATGAAGTATGTACACATTATAATATTCCCGCTTATTTACATCCTTTAGATCAAGAGTTGTTACAGTTAATTCGACGGAGACCAAGTGTATATAAGAAAAAAATGTATACACATTGTAATGATTTAGTAGAGGGGCAATTAAATTTAAATCCTTTTAATATATTAGTTCATCATACACCTGGGCATAGTGCGGGATCGATTTGTTTAGAAATTGAAGGGCATCTATTTACTGGTGATACCTTATTTAAGCAAAATGTGGGAAATACAGATAATTATAAAAGTAATCCAGCTGATTTGTTTAAGAGTTTGAAATATCTTTTAACCTTATCCAAGGATTTGATTGTTGAGCCAGGACATAGGGAATCTACCATATTAAAAAATGAGGAAGAATTTATTAAAAATATTGTAGTATAGTGTTGACAAAAGTCCTGATAACCGATATACTAAGCAAGTACTTTGGTTACGGCCCCGTGGTGTAGCGGTTAACATGTCGCCCTGTCACGGCGAAGATCGTCAGTTCAAATCTGATCGGGGTCGCCATTTATGCCTCGGTAGCTCAGTTGGTAGAGCAACGGACTGAAAATCCGTGTGTCGACAGTTCGATTCTGTCCTGAGGCACCATTTACATGCGGGAATAGCTCAGCGGTAGAGCACCGCCTTGCCAAGGCGGGGGTCGCGAGTTCGAATCTCGTTTCCCGCTCCAATTTTATATGGCGGCATAGCCAAGCGGTAAGGCAGAGGTCTGCAAAACCTTTATTCCCCAGTTCGATTCTGGGTGCCGCCTCCACAATCGTTACCCATGCCGGGGTGGCGGAACAGGCAGACGCAACGGACTTAAAATCCGTCGGTTGGAAACAACCGTACCGGTTCGATTCCGGTCCTCGGCACCAATTAAGACTAACTTTAAGTTAGTCTTTTTTCTTATATACAATTAAAACGATTTGTGAAAATTATTACTATAAGTTACGCATAAATATATAAGAGATAGATAAATCTATGAATAAGAAACCTAAGTTATTAATTAGTGAATGCCTATTTGGTGTACCTTGTCGATATGATGGAAAAGATAATTATATAGAAACTATAGAGGCTCTAAAGGAATATTATGAATTAGTACCAGTATGTCCGGAAGTGTTAGGGGGACTTAGTACGCCTCGTGATCCTGCGGAGCGGCAAGGTAAACGTATATGTACTGCTAATGGAGCTGATGTTACAGATGAGTTTGTAAGAGGTGCTCAATTAACAGTTGATATTGCACTAAAATATGGTTGCAAGCAAGCTTTGATGAAGGCGAAAAGTCCTAGCTGTGGATATAAGCGCATTTATGATGGAACTTTTACTAGAACATTGAAAAATGGTCATGGATGTACTGTAGAGGCTCTACTAGAAAAGAATGTAAGAATTTATACGGAAAATGATATAGAGTTATTACTTGCAGAAAAAAAGAGATGAGTTAACCTCCTCTCTTTTTGTTTATATAAAGTTTTTTTATTATAAAAATACCTTAACATAATAGGTTTCCAAAACATGATAGCTGTTAGGATTTTAC
>CAMUQE010000006.1 GCA_947096075.1 Veillonella parvula
GGAACTATTTTTTATAGTTCCTTTTGGTGTGTTGTATGTTATAGTATTTAAACTTGAATGTTATATATGTATATTGTGTAAAAGGTGGTGATACTTATGATGGTAGGTTTAATGCAGTTTATCTATCGTTTATTAAACCCTATTGAAGAGAATAATCCTCGTATGTATCACTTTGATATTGCCTATGGGCAACTCATAGGAATGTTGCTATTAACACTTATATGCTATCAATTTACTATTGTAGGTGAAGGCGTATATTTAGATGCTATACGTGCGTTTATACGTAATTCTTCGTTATTGGTAAGGTGGGAATCACTATCTCTTCCAGTAGGTCAACATGAAATACAACTTTTTTTGGAACAGATGGGTAGGCCTAGAGAATTTTGGAATGTAGGTCGCTTTGCATGGGTAATCGGAAAAGTTATTCTCATGGCATGTATCATTATAGTCTATGCGGTTGCTCAACAGCGTAAATTCTATGTTCGAACTGTTACAACCGGTATTTTGCATATCATGTCATTTGCTCAACTTGTTGTGGCACTGATTACTTTTACAGCAGGGATTATGCTGATTCTAACTTCGGTACCATTAATACTGCAAGCGATCATTGGCTTCTGTATGATTGTGCTATGTATTTTAAGTACCGTATTATTGTTACAAACTATGGGACGTATTGCGGGAGCATGTATTAATGGGACCCCTTATGAAGGTCTGATTCTAATGTTGATTGCTCTTTTGGTAGCACACGTGTTTGAATGGGTTTATATGTTGACTCGATAAAATACATATGATATATCTAGGATGAGCTATGACTCGTCCTTTTTTACTAGTTTTAAACTAAAAGGAGCGTTTATGACCTGGCATAAGGATATATTGCATTTATTTACAAGACTTAGCGAACAATCGTTTCAGAATATTATCACTTACGGATCTTATACGAGAGCTATTCTGAATCTAGTTGTATCTACTATCATATTATATGTAATTACCTATAGTTTACCATTTATGGTGAAAGCTATATCTCCATTGTTAGGCATTAAACAGCTGACGGGTTTAACTCATTTTGATTTAGTTAGCACCTTAGCAAGTTCTACATTCTTGATTTTTCAAATTATCATCGGTTCGTTCGTCATATGGCGCTTACTTATTTTATTAGGTGGTCATGGTACGTATAGCGGCGTATTGCGCAATTATATATATGGTATAGCTTATACAAATGCGCTTCGCACGATTGTATTACTATTAGTCCATATAATAGGGATTATTTTCTTCTCTCTATCCCTTCAAAAATATGTGGGAGATATGGCGTATCTTATTACGATGTTTAGCCAATATTATGCTGTATTCATTGCAGCTCAATTAATGCGACGTTATGTTGGACTGGGCATCGTTAAAACTTATATTGTTATGTTTATTGTGGCATTATTATCTATATCAGTATTGCCTCAATGGATTCGCTTTGTCCATACATTATTTAAATAATATATTGTGATAAGAATTAAAAGCCACAAGATACATATCTTGCGGCTTTTTGCTCATTAACCCAGTTGAGATTCGTAATGGTGTAATAAGAGTTCTACATTATCTTCGTCGTATTCGATTTGTTGTGACCATCTTGCAATTTGCTTTAAGGGTTGCCCCTCTAAGGCGCTGACCATAAGTATATATTCAGTACCATCCTTTGCATAGGCTAAGATAGTTTCCAAGGAATAGTCTGATAGCATATCAATTTGGCGATACAATATATATTGGTACACTTTGTTAAATAGGCTCATATCCTCTTGCTGCATATAGGTCTGTACGGATGCGGTGAGTTGGTCTAGTTTACTAGATAATGTATTAACCTGTGCAGTCCAATTTTCATCGATGGGTTCCGTTTTTTTATATAGGTCTAATAATTCTTTGAAAGACTGCTTTGTGGGATTTGGCGCATATTGGAATAGATTAGGATCTAAATCAAAGGCCAATAATTCAAATACATTCTGAAGTGTTAATCGCTCCTCAGAAGTAAATTTGTTATCGTCATCCTCAATTGTAAAGAGGAGGGAGTCTATCGTTTTATTTTGAGCTAATAACTCAACAGAGACTTCACAAGATAAACCGACTCCACATAGCTCTAAGTCTTCAATATATTTATAAAAGCGCGGATGCATATGGCAGGTGTCGCAAAGTCCTTCTTCCCCCAATTCGAGTACAACCTTACACAGTCCATTTTCATTGAGTAAGGGGCACATAGGTTGTGTTTTGGAAAATACGAAATGACTACCTTCGTCATCAACCGTGATGGCTTGACGTAAGCTTTCACCAAGAGAACCAGTCATAGCATGGTAACGTTTGGCAGTAGGCTCGTCTATATCGATAGTCCACAGTTGGCAACATGTATTTTCACATCGATCTGCCTTGCATTGGAATGCGTGATATATAGTGGGGTAAATTGAAATCATAGTTAGCTCACTTGTAGGTACAAAATTATTCTATGTGCATTGTATCATAGGGAGTAGGCACATGCACTAATTATATAAATAAAGATTCATAAACCGCGTTGATTTAGTGTATAATTGTATATATATTGTTATGCTAACTGTTTGAGATATGGAGGAACTATGAGATCATTATTTGTAAAAGGTAGCCTTGTTTTGGCCTTGGCAGCGGCATTTGGTATGCCAAATGCAAGTGCAGCCCCTTTAGTAGCTGTAGAGCCAACTGTGGCAGTTGTTGATGGCAATCATGCGGCAATTGTAGGAGCTAATGGTTTATTAAATGCCTTTATCCAAAATCATCCAAATGCTGGAATTACGGAAATCGCCTTTGATGCGGATGGCGGTCAAATTAAGTATGATGTAGAAGGTTTTGATGAAACTGGCAAATATGAGTTAACGTATATCTATGCTACTAATCAAATCTTTGAAAAACGCGAAGGGGACTTCCATAAATCGTTAAAGAAAAAATCTTTTGATCCACGAGAAATTTTACCTCCTGCAGCAGTGGTGAACTTTGCTTATGCCCAAACAAAAGGCAAAGCTGTGAGCCTCAACGAATGGGCTGTGCGCTATGATAAAGGTAAAATCGTGTACAAAGTTAGCTTTGGTACAGAAGATAATAAAGAGGTACATGTACGTATGGATGCAATGAACGGTAAATTGCTATCTGTTAAATTTGATGACTAATATATGATTGACTAGTTATTATATCTTAATAGTGCTTAGTTATTTTATTCTGAATATAATAATTAAATACATTAATACTGTTTTTCTTAAAAAATAACTAGTATTGAAGTGTTTTTTTGTGAAAGTTTGCTCATGAATGTAAATTTTTAGATATCAATACGTGTATTTTGAAAGCCGTTTATCCCTTATATATGGGGTAAACGGCTTTTGACATGTTATTCATGGAATTTTTAAGTATAAAGTAAATCCCATAGGATTTTATAGGAATTATATATAAATTCATTCTAAACTCACTATAAAATAAGCATTTAATGATTCTTCTACATTTTGACTTCATAGACTATCGATAGTATGTGTACCAGTCGAAAGACAAACTCAACTATATCTGAAATTTCCAAACTATATATCTACAAGTCCATGCTAGATATATGTTTTGGAACTTACATGATGACATTGAGTTGACTGGAAATATACATGCGTAAAGTTGCATGTATATGAATTAATAAGGAGGACAATATGAAAAAATCTATTTTAAAAAGTAGTATTGCTTTAGCAGTGGCTGGCGTATTTGGTGCCACTGTAGCTGTAACAGCAGCTGAACCAGTAACTCCAATGCCTGTTACGCAAGAAACAGCGAGTACAGCGACTCCAGCACAACCAGTTACTGATCCAGTAGTTCCTACTGTAGCGGTGGCTCCAGATGTGGCTACTACTGCAGTTGCACCTAAAACTCCGGTAGCTCCTGTAGCAGAAGCTAATCAAGTAGGTACAGCAGTTCGTAATACTACACCAGTTCCAACAGCTACACAAGATGTTAAAACACCAGTAGCTCAAGAAACTGTAGTGCCTAGTACAGAAAATCCTGCAGCAGCGGTCCCTTCTATTGAAACTGCATCTGTAGCTAAAGCTCCTAGTGAACCAAGAGTAGTACGCAGTGGTGATAAAAAATCTGAATCTGTAGCGAAGCATGGTAAAGAAGTTAAAAATACTAAAAAAGCTGCAGTAGATAAAGCGCCTAAAGTAAAAGTTGTGAAAGACGAAAAAAAAGCTGATAAAGAAGAGTCTACTAAAGAGGAAAAAAAAACTCTAAAAGTAGAAAATCACAACCTAGCACAACCAACCAGCAAGAAGGCGTAGTAGACCAAAATAGTATTTTCGTAGTTGGTGCTAATTATTTAATTGACCAATTCGAAAGCAAATTTGGAAACTCCAAAATTACAAATGTATCTTTCAAAACTCAAGGTAAAACTGCCATCTATGAAGTAGCTGGTTTTAATACTAGTGGTGCTCATTCTATGACTCTAGATGTGGCTACTGGTAATGTAACTGATGGTACTCCTAAAGCATATGATGCATCCATGGAAGCTAGTGCTATTGATGCCGGAACAGTAATACCTCCACATGTGGCAATTAATGCAGCTTTCGTACAGTCTGGCAAGGTAGCGACTGGTATTAATGCGTGGTCTCTTGCTAATCAAAATGGAAAATCACTATATACCATAGAGTTCCATGATGCACAAAATAAACCGATATCCGTTGTATTGGATGCTAAAACAGGGACGGTAGCAAAATAAGTTGATCTCCTATTCTATAGCGCTGTAAAGTAAACCCTTTCAAAAACGAACACTAAGCACTCAAAACTATACACACATAACATAAGTACACTTACACACACATACACAACACATAAAACACACAAAAACACACACAATAAACAATACACACAGCCCTCTGGATTGGATAGACAAACATTGACTCTCTCCTATGCCGTCTGTCGTTCAGAGGGCCCCTTATGAATTGTGGTTCCCTCCGAATCATAAGATTATATACTTGGTATATATACTCTCTCTCACAATAAGAACGTAACTGCTTTACAGCACGCTGGGTATAGGAGAGCAAGAAAGCCCGTATCACATGTAGACCGCTGCATGTGATACGGGCTTTTTTTGTAAGAAAATTTCTTTATATCAAATGGTAGATATAAGATTATAAGTTTTTAGTAAAGGTAAAAAGAGCAGATGTTATAGGAAGCATCTGCTCTTTTGTTATGAATATAGACTCTTATGAGATCTAACATGATTGTTTTATTTATATATATTGTCGCGGTACTCGTTCTGAGAATCCACAGAATATTTCGTATGGAATAGTAGAAGCAAGAGCGGCAATCTCTAGTGCAGAGATACTTTCATGACCTTGAGAACCTAGAAGGACTACCTTATCGCCTGGTTTTACGGTAATCGTATCTGGAACGGCGACCATGAATTGGTCCATACAAATGCGACCTACTACAGGGCAACGCGTGCCATGAATCAGTACGGTACCTCGATTGGATAAACTACGAGGGTAGCCGTCAGCATAGCCTACAGGAATGGTAGCAATTGTCATTGGCTCAGTTGTGATATAGGTAGACCCATAGCCAATGCCTTCGCCAGCGGGTACATGTTGTACGTGAACGACTTCACTATGGAAAGATAAAACTGGCTTTAAGCCCAATCGATTTGGCACATCAAGGGATGGCATGATACCGTATTGAATAATACCAGGGCGCGCATCCGTAAATAAGCTGTCTTTGACAGATAAGAGACCTGCACTGTTGGCGAGAGAGAAGCGGTAATCTGCTTCTGGTCGGAATGCTCGAATTTCATCTACCATGCGATGAAATGTTTGCGCTTGGCTATGAGCATGTGATTGATCTGCCGCATCGGCATTGCTCATATGGGAGAAGAATCCGTCTATTTCAAGATTTTCGTAGGACTCAACGCGTTTGATAAATTCAATGGCATCTTCAGGTTTGATACCGATGCGATGCATGCCTGTATCGACAGCTACGGCAACGCGAATGATCATGTCATGACTATCGGCTACTTTATCGAGTGCTTCCAAGTCGGTAGATTCACAAACGGCAGGAATGGAATTCGTATCTGCTACAAGCTCAAAGGATTGTGGTCTTGTGAGACCTAATAGATAAATAGGTACCATAATACCTGCGTTGCGAAGTGGTACAGACTCTTCTGGAATAGCAACGGCTAAGGATTCGTAACCTTCTTCCACAGCAATACGACCCATCATAACGCTGCCGTGGCCGTAGCCATTGGCCTTGATGACAGCAGTGGACGTGCTCCATTCAGGTAAACTATCTTTAATTTTGCGCAAATTCTCGCGAACGAGACTTGTATTTATGGTCAAATAGGTAGGTCTCATGGTATTCCTCAATTCTATATAACATTACTCTTATTTTATAACTTTTGGGGAATTACACAATACTTTTGTGAAAGTTATATACAGAAAAATAATTTTTACTTTGAATTTTATAGGATATATGAATATATTATATACAATAATTGTGAAAGAATACTAATTAATATGGTTAGATGTGTTATTTAGGCTATATATTATAGTATTATTTATATAAATGATGTTTTTGATTCTATAGATATTTGTACCAATTCTATAGATAATAGTATAATTTATATGGATAAATTCTTTATATATTTGATATATATCTATAAAAGTAATTGAGTAAACTTTTTCTTATTTTTTTAGTTGTTTAGGAGGTTCTCATGAGTGAACGTGTAGTAGTTGTAAACGCAAGTAAAATGAATTATGACCATGCATTAGATTTCTCCATATTATCTAATGATGTACAGGTTTATGATAACAGCACAAATACTGAGCTTATCGAACGCATTCAGGGTGCTCGCGTAGTAGTAACAAAAGAGATTTCTGTTACTGCTGAGTTACTTTCACAATTCCCAGATACAGTAAAGCTCATCGTAGAAGCTGGCACGGGTTATAATAATATCGACCTTAACGCAGCGAAAGCAAAGGGTATCACCGTATGTAATATCCCGGCCTATAGTACGGAACGTGTAGCGCATACAGTCATCATGATGATCCTCAATTTTGCATCCACTATGCAGCAACAAATCGGCATGCTTGCTAAAGGTGATCGCAGTAATTTCACAAAACATTTACAAGTGAGCCACACAGAAGTGAATGGTAAAACATTAGGTGTTGTTGGTGCTGGTCACATTGGTATGGAAGTGATCAAAGTTGCAAAAGCACTCAGTATGAATATTTTGGTTCATACACGCACACCAAAGGCTGATGGTGATGGTATTCGTTATGTAAGTCTTGATGAATTACTAGAAAATAGTGATTATATTACATTGCATTGCCCATTGAATGACCAAACTAAGCACATGATTAATAAAGAAACTATCGGTAAAATGAAATCTAGTGCAGTCATCATAAATACTGGTCGTGGTCCACTTATTAATGAAGCAGACCTTTGTGAAGCATTAGCGGCTAAACGCATTGCAGGTGCAGGTCTCGATGTACAAGAGGTAGAACCTCCAGCAGAGGATAGCCCTCTATATACATTAGATAATGTTATTCTTACACCTCATATGGGCTGGAAAGGTTTAGAAACACGTCAACGTTTGGTAGGAATCATTTGTGACAATGTACAAGCCTTCTTTAAGGATGAACCAATTAATGTAGTATCTTGATAGAATTTAAATAATTATATAATAGGTTCTATAACGGCATGGAAGTAATTATCTAATTTTGTAGGCGATTCTTTCATGCCGTTTTTTACCCACCATAACACCATTTCGACAAAACTACCTGAAATATGATTAATAATAAAGTCATCCGGTAGATTTGTATTTGCTTTACGGTCTTGATTGATGAAATATCCTTTCACCAACTCATTTAGATGATCTCTAAAATAGCGTAAAAAGATTTCGTTATTATCACTAGCTAGTAGTTCGAGGGTTTTATTTTCATTTTGCTGTAAATGTTGTAATAAATGACCAAATACTGAGACCGGGTAAATACTTTGTTGATAAAGCCCATGAGCATGAGGTAAATGATTAATACTATCTTTTATATGTAAAAATAAGTCTTCGCAGAGGGCTTCTAGTAATGCCTCTTTTGTGTCGAAATGAGCATAAAATGTGGTGCGTCCAATATCTGCGGCACTAATGATTTCCTGAACGGTGATTTTGTCATACGCCTTACTAGATAATAATTCGTTAAAAGCTATAAATATGGCTTTACGAGTTCTTTTCTGTCTACGATCCATATTAACTCCTGTCATACTTTTAGTACAAAACATCATATATGTTCCGTAATGAACATATGCGATATTTTATATATTGTATTAAAACTATAGGTTGATACAATTAAAGTGAACAAAGTGTTCGTTATCGTAATTATTGTACTGTAAGTATAGTCATAATTCAATTCATATTGATAGTGAAAGTCTGATAAGGGGATTGCTGTATGGTACATCGAATACATGATATATTATCTGGTTTATATATGACGATTTTAGCGGGGCTATTTTTACTGCTTGATGGGATTCCGCATTTGATAGAGGAGTTTGGTGGACAAAGTCCGTTTCAAAATATATTCCCTTTCGAACCTTCCTGGATTACCGTAGTTATTTGTGGTTTTCCTCTTGTGTATTTATCTATTCGAAGGATCGTATATAATAAGGGAATTAGTAAAATCTCATCGGCTCTGTTGATTTCCATGGCTATGTTTGCAGCTATTGCCATCGGAGATATATTTGCGGCTGGTGAGGTAGCGTTTATTATGGCTTTAGGCGCTCTCCTTGAAGAAGCAACTACCGAGCGAGCAAAAAAGGGGTTAAAAAAGTTAATTTCATTAGCACCTGTTAAGGGTCGTAAATTACAAGATAACAAAGAAATAATGATTTCCGTAGAGTCTATACAAAGTGGTGATTACTTACGAATCCTTCCGGGCGAAACGATACCTGTAGATGGGCGAATCATTAACGGTGAAACAACGGTAGATCAATCTATTATGACAGGAGAGTCTATACCTGTTGATAAAACAATTGATGATGATGTATTTAGTGGAACTATTAACTGTTTTGGTGCCATAGATATTATAGCTACTAAAGTGGGCGAAGATAGTTCTATTCAAAAAATGATTCAGCTTATTAGAAATGCGGAACAGAAACAGGCTCCGATTCAGCGTATAGCTGATACTGTTGCTAGTCGATTGGTTCCTATTGCATTGATGATTGCATGTATAGGCTATCTAGTAACTGGAAATATCATCGTCGGTGTTACTGTGTTGGTAGTATTTTGTCCTTGTGCATTGGTGCTTGCTACACCTACTGCGGTTATGGCCGCTATTGGTCAAGCTACTAAACATGGCGTTATTATTAAATCTGGTGAAATTCTTGAAACTATGGGAAAAGTAGATACCATGGCATTTGATAAAACCGGCACATTAACACGTGGCCAGTTATCGGTTCAATCTATTTTGGTCGTTGATACAGATTATAGGGAGGTCGATATTCTTCAATTAGCTGCATCTGTAGAGGCTAAGAGCGAGCATCCTATTGGCAATGCTATCGTTTCTCATGCCATAAATCAAGATTTAGAAATACTTGATACTACTTCGTTTACGATGTCCGTAGGAAAGGGCATTATTGCCGTAATAAAAGGTGTTAAATTATATTGTGGTCATGAACGTTTTCTTGAGGAACATAATATTATTGTTGATGAAAGGGTTCAACAAAACGTTAATACATATCGAAGTGAAGGAAAGATATCTATCATTATTGCAGATAAAGATCATATTATAGGTGTTATTGCTTTATCTGATACAATGCGACGAGATACGACCGATATGTTGTCTGCAGTCTCTAGCCTAGCTATGAAAACAGTACTTCTTACGGGGGATAGTAAAGAAACGGCTACATATATTGGTAAAAAAGCAGGTATTTCTGAAATACATGCGGAGCTTTTACCTGGAGAAAAAGTGAGTATTATTGAAGAGTTGCAAGGAAAACACCACAAGGTTTGTATGGTTGGTGATGGAATTAATGATGCACCAGCTATGAAGACTGCTGATGTGAGTATTGCAATGGGGAGTATCGGTAGTGATATTGCCATAGAAACAGCTGATATTGTTTTGATGAGTGAAGATCTTAGCAAAATTCCTTATATTAAGCGACTATCAGATGCTACGATTAGAACTATTAAATTTAGTATTGCTTTATCAATGGCCATTAACTGTATCGCTATTATTCTCTCATTACTTGAGGTTTTGACACCTACTACCGGTGCGTTAGTTCATAATGTGGGGTCCTGTTTGGTTGTCCTCATTGCAGCCCGTTTGTATGATAGAAAGTTTATTTAAACGCAATAAGAGCCGTCCCCGGTTGTATGGGGGCGGCTCTATTGATTAGGGCTATCATAGATCAAGTCTTAATATATATATTTATATATATCAAGGGAGGTAGTTATCCTCAAACTTGATTATGATTGATGTTGTGTTTTGATGGGACTCCACCAATGGCGTCTGTAGGCCTTGATGCCTTCCACCACGGTTCTTGTCGCTTTGGCTGCAATATCTTTCGTTGCAGCGGGGATGCCCTCTAGGCGATAGGGAATACCTAACTCCTTATATTTAGCAGTACCCATAACGTGATAAGGTAAGCAATCAACGGCTTGTAAATTTTTCAGAGTTCCTAGGAAAAAGCCTAGACGATAGTGACGATCGGCATTATCTGTAATCGTAGGGACTACTACGTGACGAACCCAAATCGGAACTTCCACGTCTGCCGTCAATCGAGCAAACCCGAGAATGGGTTCTAACGGTTTACCCGTTAACCATAAATGCTTGGCTGGATCGATTTCCTTAATGTCTAGGATGACGAGACTAGTCACACTGAGTAATTTACGGTATGCCACCTCCTGGTGGGGATCAAAACAAATTCCACTTGTATCTAAACAGGTATGGACGTTTCTTTCACGGAAATATGTGAAAAGCTCCGTAACAAAGTCAATTTGCATAAGAGCTTCCCCACCTGTAACGGTGATACCACCATTAGTATAAAATTGGCGGTTACGTTCGTACTGGTCCCACAATTCCTCTACGGTCATGAATTTAGCATCGGCGCTAGTTTCATCCCATGTGTCAGGATTGTGGCAATAAGCACAACGCATGGGGCATCCTTGTAGAAATACCACCATGCGCATGCCCGGACCATCAACCGTACCCATCGTTTCAACCGAATGAATACGTCCAGTCATAGGAAACCTCGATTAGATTTGTTGATGGAATGTACGGGAAATAACTTCGTCCTGTTGTTGTTTTGTCAATTTGTTAAAGTGGACCGCATAACCGGATACACGAATCGTCAATTGAGGATACAACTCAGGATGTTTTTGGGCGTCTAACAATGTTTCGCGAGTAAACACGTTGACGTTCAAATGATGGCCGCCCTTTTGGGAATAACCATCCAATAACTCTACCAAGTTATCAACTTGTTGGTTGCTCATGGGTATAACCTCCTTTCAACCAAGACTAACACTCGTATCGGTGCCGGTGAAAGCAGTCCGATACTGGAGAAGATTTTATTTATCTTCCTCTATAGTAACATTTGGTTCGCTACATGCGAAGTTTGTATTGCTGTTAGGCAATTGAGATGGATCTAACTCAATATCAAAATCGCTAACGGAAACAAATGTTTCACCAGATTTACCTAATGCATCAGGAATGATAGAGAAGGTATTAGAAATACCATCGGAGCAATCACGCCATGGCATTTTAGCTACGGATGCCAATGAAGATACGGCACCGTGAGAATCACGACCATGCATTGGGTTAGCACCAGGAGCGAAAGCTTCGCCAGCTTTACGGCCATCTGGAGTGGAACCTGTTGCAGTACCATATACTACGTTGGAAGTAATTGTTAACAAGCTCATTGTAGGAACGGATTGACGGTATGTAGGATGTTTACGAATTTTATTCATAAATGTGGAAACAACTTTTGCTGCCAAGCCATCTACACGATCATCATCGTTACCATATTTAGGGAAGTCACCTTCGATTTCGAAATCAACAGCGATGCCGTTTTCGTCACGAATAGGTTTTACTTTAGCGTATTTAATAGCGGACAAGGAGTCAGCTACTACGGATAAACCAGCAATGCCAGTTGCAAACCAACGAGTTACTTTGCGGTCATGCAATGCCATTTCTAGTTTTTCATAAGCATATTTATCGTGCATGTAGTGAATGATGTTCAATGCATTTACATATACGCCTGCCAACCATTCCATCATGTCGTCAAATTTTTCCCATACTTCGTCGAATTCTAAGTATTCGGAAGTGATTGGACGGTATTTAGGACCGATTTGTTTCTTCAACTTTTCGTCAACGCCGCCATTGATTGCGTAAAGCAAGCATTTAGCCAAGTTGGAACGAGCGCCGAAGAATTGCATTTCCTTACCGATACGCATTGGGGATACGCAACATGCGATTGCGTAGTCATCACCAGAGTTAGGACGCATTAATTCGTCGTTTTCGTATTGAATGGAAGATGTTTCAATGGATAATTTCGCACAGAAACGTCGGAAGCCGATAGGCATGCGAGGGGACCACAATACAGTGAGGTTTGGCTCTGGAGCAGGGCCAAGGTTAGTCAATGTATGTAGGTAACGGAAGGACATTTTGGAAACCAATGTACGACCGTCAGTACCCATACCACCGATGGATTCAGTAGTCCAAACAGGGTCACCTGTGAACAAATTATTGTATTCGTGGATACGTGCGAAGCGAACCATGCGCAATTTCATGATGAAATGATCTACGAATTCTTGAATTTGCTCCTCTGTGTATGTGCCGTTGCGAAGGTCTCGTTCAGCATAGATATCGAGGAATGTGGAGTTACGGCCAATGGACATAGCAGCACCGTTTTGCTCTTTAATGGCACCAAGATAGCCGAAGTAAATCCATTGCATAGCTTCACGAACATCCTTAGCTGGTTTGGAAATATCATAGCCATAGGACGCTGCCATTTCTTTCAATTCTTTTAAAGAACGGATTTGATCTTGTATTTCTTCACGGTCGCGAATGACATCTTCTAGCATGTCACCCATTGTGATGCTAAATTGTTCTTTTTTATCTTCAATGAGATAATCAACACCGTAAAGAGCGATACGACGGTAGTCACCGATAATACGACCGCGGCTGTACGCATCTGGCAAACCAGTTACAATATGAGCTGTACGTGCAGCACGCATTTCTGGAGTATATACATCAAATACGCCATCATTGTGAGTTTTGCGATGTTTTTTGAAGAAGTCCTCTGTTTGCGGATCCATTTTGAATCCGTATTCCTCGATAGCGGATTTTGCCGTACGCAAACCACCATATGGGAACATAGCGCGTTTCAAAGGTTTGTCAGTTTGCAAACCAACGATTGTTTCAAGGTCTTTGTCGATATATCCTGGCGCATGGGCAGTAATGTGTGTGGCCACAGAAGTATCAGCGTCGAGCATGCCGCCTTTTTCACGTTCTTCTTCGTAAAGCTTCATTACTTGGTTCCACAATTTTGTCGTTCTTTCTGTAGGACCAGCAAGGAAGGAATCGTCCCCTTCATAGGGAATATAGTTTCTTTGAATAAAGTCGCGTACATCAACGGCTTTATCCCACACACCTGTGTTAAAATCTTTCCATGCAGTATGTTGCATTTTGCACCTCCATAAAAGGATATAACTATAGATTTCTATGCCTATAGTGTACAATGTTTGTAACAATTCCACAATGAATAGATGATATAGATTTTCAATACATACTATGCGATTTTGTGAAGTATCTCATAAACTTTCATAAGCTAAATTGTTGTAATTTGCTTTTATATAGCGGTTTATATGAACTTTTGCTTTTTGTGATCTCACTTGATGCATATATAATAATATGAAATTGCATATCAATATTGTTAAGAAACCTTGGGTACCGATTTTTCAATAATATTGGATAGTTTATATTTGTGTATAGTTCAAGCGGTGAAAAAAGGTATGATTTAATTTTTTGTAGTTTCAGTGGTATATTATGGTACTATTTAGATAGTATTGTTAAGATGTAATACATATAGATAACATTATCTTGGTAGAATTAATCAAGATAGAAATAATCTGGATAGAATATACGTGGATCAAATTTGATTATAAGATTGTATATGCGAATACTGTTGAAAGGTGGATGCTAATGACAAATCGAATGAAAGCTATTTTGGGTGCATCTGCCACGATTGCCGTATGGGCTACAGCATTTCCTTTTGGTAAACTTGCATTGCAATCAGTAGATGCATTGACACTCTCTGTAGCAAGAGTTGTAGGTGGTGCTATACTCATGCTCATTATTGGTGTATTTAAAGGATTACACATCCCTACATCTTGGCGTGAGTGGGGCATATATATTTTGTTAGGTGCTACAGGGAACTTCGTTTATCAAGTTGTTTTTAATGAAGGGCTTCGCACAATCCCAGCCGCTACGTCAAGTATTATTATGGCTTTAACGCCCATGACGACAGCACTGTTAGCGTTAGTGGTGTATAAAGATAGAATACGTCCTGTCGGATGGATCTTTACTATCATTGCATTTATAGGTGTAGCAATTATTATTCTTTGGAATTCTACCCTTACAATTCCTCTGGGTGCATTGTGGACTTTATTAGGTATGATATTGTTTGCGATGTATAATATCCTTAATCGTGGCCTTAGTTTGAAAGGTTATAACTCCATTACTATAGCTATGTGGTCAATGTTTACAGGTGCCATTATGGCACTGCCTTTTGCAGATCATGCTATTGAAATGATTGTGCAGGCACCTCTTAGTGCACAACTTGCCATGGTGTATCTGGCTTTCTTTTCCAGTGCCTTAGGATTTGTATTCTGGAGTTTTGCTTTGGAACATGCGGAAAAGGTTTCAGATGTAACCAACTTTATGTATATTTCGCCAATCGTGGCAGCTATAGTAGCGGCCTTTTTATTGGGAGAAATTCCTAATATGGGACTCTATATTGGGGCACCAATTATACTAGGATCATTATTCTTATTTAATCGATATAGATAAGTCAATTTTCTTAGTAGCTGATTAGTGACTGAATTGTTTCGATTTGATGTAGATTTGATGTAAAAGAGATAAAATTAGATATGTAGGAATGTAAATCCTTATAATATAGAAACTATATAAACAAAGAACCTCTATAATCTGCACCCATTTTCTTGGACAGATATAATTAAGCTACTTTTTGGGAATGAGTTCGGTATTCTACTGGACTCATTCCTTTTAATTTGAGCTTAATACGTTTTGTATTGTAATAATCAATATAATCTATTAATTTGTTGATAAAATCTTCATAGGAAGTAAATTCCTCTAAATATAACAACTCTGATTTTAGTAAACCAAAGAAGTTTTCCATCACGCTATTATCCAAACAGTTTCTTTTTCGAGACATACTTTGGATGATAGCGTGATTTTTTAATATTTCTTGATAACTGCTATGCTGGTACTGCCATCCTTGATCTGAATGTAAGATGCAGCCTTTGCTATGTGGCCTGTTTTTAAAGGCTTTATCCAACATAGATAACACCTGTGTTAATACAGGGCGTTCTGATATTTCATAGGATACAATTTCACCATTATACATATCTAAGATTGGTGATAAATAAACCTTACGCCCAAACAAGTGGAATTCGGTAATATCTGTGGTCCATTTTTGATCTGGCTTTGTTGCTGTAAAGTTTCGCTTAATAATATTAGGAGCAATTCTTCCTTCGGTACCCCTATATGAACGGTACTTCTTTAGACGAACTTTACATGTTAAGTTTTCTTCCTTCATAATACACATCACAACTTTGTGATTCACATGGAAGCCTAATTTATGTAATGCTATTGTGATTCTGCGATATCCGTAACGACCCTTGTTCATCGATACAAGTGTACGAATAGCCTCGCGTTCTTCAACATATTTGTCTCTCTTCTTTATGCTAGCTAGGCGTGCATAATATGTACTTCGACTAATACCAAAGTATTTGAGCATAAACTGAAGAGGATATATTGTTCTTAATCTTTCGATGGCAATTGCTTGTGCTTTTTTTTACAGCTCGGTTAGGTTTAGCAATTTCACGCATTTCTTTCATAAAGTCGTCATAAAAAGATATTTCATACTTTAATCGAGCATTTTCAGCTTCCAATTCTTTTATACGTTCCTTATCTGATTGTTGGATTGAATCTACTTGTGTTTTAATTTCTTTCTTAGTCTTCATAGGTGGTCTACCTTTTGGCTTGGGTTGCAACCCAAAAATCCCTTCCTCTAAATACCGCTTTTGCCATATGGCAATTAGACTAGGGTTATCTAAATTAAATAATTCTGCTGTTTCTTTAAAGGATAACTTATTCTTCCACCTAGTTTCAAGAACTTTACGTTTAAAATCTGCTGAAAATACTTGTTTACTAATTTTATGGTCCAAATTATGACTAAGGTTAAACTTGTATAGCCAGTTTCTTACAGTACCTTCAGGAATTGCAAGCTCCGTAGCAATTCTAAAGGGGCTTAATCCTTTTTCAAAAAGGCTAATGACTTTTTCTTTAACTTCTTTTGAATATTTTGACATAAAAAACTGCACCTCCAAAAATTGTGTCCAATTTTTGGGGTGCAGTTCAAAACCATAAAGGTTTTATATAATGTATAAATGGTTTCATTTGAATCCTCTTGATAGATTAATAATTTTCGATATTTATATTATATTGTATAAAATTAAATTTATCTAGTAAGGTACAATTTATTACTAAAAGTTTATTATCAATTAATAAGTATTATGATTGAGTCTATATCATTTTATTAAAATTTCTGATATACTAAATAGGCATTTTTTGTAATTTTTGTTTTAAAGCAGTAAGGAGAGTTTCTAATGAAGTTGAATTGGAAATTATTCGCACCGCTTATAGTAGCTATTCTTGTATGGCTCATGGGTGCTCCAGAAGGTCTTAGCGCAGGTTCTTGGATTTATGTAAGTATCTTTGCAGGCCTCGTGGTAGGGTTGATTTTAGAACCAATCCCACCAGCTTTCATCGGTATCATTGCTGTTACCGTATCTATGTTGTTTAAGGTTGGTCCTGCACCTGTTGTAGATAAAGCAACTGGTGTAGCAAAGGTGATTACTGAAGCACAAGCTATCAGTTGGGGCCTTAGCGGCTTCTCTAATGCCATTGTTTGGCTGATTTTTGCCGCTTTCATGATCGGCATCGGTTATGAAAACTCCGGTCTTGGTCGTCGTATTGCACTGTTCTTGGTAGCAAAGCTTGGTAAGTCCTCTTTAGGTCTTGGTTATGCCATCGCTATTACGGACCTTGTATTGGCGCCGTTCATCCCAAGTAATGCAGCTCGTTCTGGTGGTACGATTTACCCAATCGTATCTAGTATTTGCCCAATGTTTGACTCCTATCCAGATAAGAACCCTCGTAAAATCGGTTCCTATTTGAACTGGGTAGCGTTGGCAACTACATGTGTATCTAGCTCCATCTTCTTGACTGGCGCAGCGCCAAATCCATTGGCTCTTGAGTTATCTGCTAAATCTGGTATTGTGGCAGCGAATTGGGGCACATGGTTCCTAGCATTCTTGCCAGTAGGTCTTATTTTGTTCATCATCACTCCATTGTTGACCTATGTATTCTGCAAGCCAGAGGTGAAAGGTTCCCCTGAAATTGCAGCTTGGGCAAAGGATGAATATAAGAAACTAGGCTCCATGACACGCAGTGAAATCTTCATGGCCTTAATTTCCGTATTGGCTCTTGTATTGTGGATTGGTGCTTCTACATTTAAAGTAAACCCAACTACAACAGCTTTAATTGTTATTATCTTGATGATTTTCACTAAGATTATGACATGGCAAGACTTCCTTGCTAATAAACCAGCATGGAATGTTTTAACTTGGTTCGCTACGCTCGTACCTATGGCTTCTGGCCTTAAAAATGTAGGTTTCTTGGAATGGCTTGCTAAATCTGCTGGTGGTTCTTTAGTGTCTCTAGATCCAACTATGGCAGTTCTTGGTTTGTTGTTAGCATTCTGCTTGCTTCGTTACTTTTTTGCATCTGGTACTGCTTATGTAACGGCTATGGTAGGTTTATTTGCTACTCTAATTCTTCAAATTCCTGGCGTTGATCCAGCGCAAGTTATGCTAATTCTTTTAGTACCAATGGGGATTATGGGTATCCTCACACCGTATGGTACTGGTCACAGCCCAATCTGGTTTGCTAGTGGCTATAATAAAGGCCCTGAATTCTGGAAATTGGGTGCTATCTTTGGAATTATTTACCTCGCTATCTTTATCGTGGTGGGGATTCCATGGATTCAGTTCGTAATGCCACTTTTAGGATAATTAAATAGAGCCCCTCGTATCATTCTGCTCGCTCTCCATCCCTTGTAAGTCGAGCTTACAGAACGCTACGAGGGGCTTTCCTTATATCCGAAAATGGCATAGCTCACTTTAGAGGGCAAGTCGCTTAGTAGATACAACGCGGCTTCTTTTTATCCTGAAATGGCAATACTCGACAAATCTAAGAAAATAAATATAATATAATATTGATATGATAGTAAATATCTTTTTTTGAGTTTTCTGATGGAGGTAGTTTATTATTATGTCTGCTACAGAGCGTGTTGTGCAGTCAGTTTTATATGAAATCGGCTGCATTTTAATCGGTTGGATCGTGATGCAGTTTGTTCCGCATGAGGGGCAGCCTCTGGTCTTGATGATTATTTTTTCCTTGTTGGCGATGGTTTGGAATTTTGTGTTTAACTGGATTTTTGATAAACTAGTACCAGGTGATCGATTAGCACGAGGCCCAATCATTCGCACGGTTCATGCCGTGTTGTTTGAAGGCTTATTTATGATTGCAACGGTGCCAATTATTATGTACATGATGCATATGACCTTTTGGATGGCTTTTATGACGGATATAACCATGACATTAGCTATTTTAGGTTATACATATGTATATAATTGGGTATATGATCGAGCACGTCTATATTTTGTAGAGGCTTAATGTTAAATATGAGGTAGGTACTTCTTGTAAAATCTATATTGTATAGTAGGAGGTTCTTATGTCTACAAAGTCTATTACGGGCACAGGCCTATTGTTGGCCGTAGCCTTATTGGCGCAAAGCTTGCGCCTCATTTTCCCCTTTATTCCTAATCAGGTGAGCATGTTCCTCATCGGTTCCATTACGTCCGCTACCTTTGTACTCGCCACATGGCGTTATGGATGGAGGAATGGCCTTGTTATTGCTTGGATTGCACCAGTGGTAGCACATTTACAAGGCATGTTACCATTGCCGCCGTTCATTTTGATTACGGCTCTTGGCACGACAGCGTATGTATTTGTGGCACATTGGTTACAACACAAGCCAAAGCTTTTACTTATTATTGTGGCGGCTTTGGTAAAAGCCGGCGTACTCTTTGGAGGGTATTCCTTGTTCTTCTCCTTGTTCCAATTTCCACCAAAGATTGTAAATACCATGCTTTTCGTATCTAGTTGGCCGCAATTGGTAACTTCGTCATTAGGTATTATTTTGGCATTACTTATTACAAAACGCACTAAAAATTAGGTCAACTTAACTTAGAGTTATGACAAGCCATTCAAAATAGATATGACTTTTCAGGGGCACTCAGGATGTATGAGTGCCCCTTTTTGTTGACCTTAGTCATTGTCTACTCTTATAATTAACATATTGTATACAAATATGAGGAGTTGAATGGAATGAAATTTAATACAAAATGCGTTCATGGCAGTGGCAAGCCAGATAGTACTGGTGCAATTTCCCCTGCAATTTATATGTCTAGTACATTTTCTCACCCGCAGTTGGGTGATACCACAGGTTACCAATATACGCGTGAGTCTAATCCGACAAGGGACCGTTTGGAACAATTGATAGCAGATCTTGAAGAAGGTACAGATGCATTAGCATTCTCTTCTGGTATGGCCGCAGTGGACGCAGTATTCCATCTATTCTCCCCTGGAGATCACATCATCTTAGGTGATGATTTATATGGTGGTTCTATCCGTATGTTCACCAATATTTATGAAAAAAACGGCATAGAATTTACATATGTTGGTACTTCTGATCTTGATGCGGTGAAAGCAGCTTTTAAGCCAAATACAAAGGCTGTTTATATTGAAACACCTACCAATCCTATGATGGAAATTACCGATATTCGTGCACTCTGTGCATTGGCGCATGCACGTAATGCGCTAGTAATCATCGACAATACTTTCCTAAGTCCATATTTCCAAAAGCCATTGACTTTGGGTGCCGATATTGTCGTTCATAGTGGTACCAAATTCATTGGTGGTCATCACGATGTTATTTCTGGCTTTACTATTGTAAAAGATGAAGAAATCGCTGCAAAATTGCGTCTAACTTACAAAACTGTAGGGGCTTGTTTGTCCGCCATGGATAGCTGGCTCGTAATCCGCGGTGTAAAAACATTGGCTCTTCGTATGGAGCAACACCAAAAGAATGCCATTGCTCTTGCTGAATGGCTCAAAAAACAACCTAAGGTTACTAAAGTACTGTTCCCAGGTCTTCCAGAACATCCAGGTTATGAAATCAATAAAGCACAAACGACTGGCTTTGGTGGCATGTTATCCTTCGAAGTAGATAGCGAAGAAACGGCTAAACAAGTATTAGAAGGTATTGAGCTTATTCAATTCGCTGAAAGCCTTGGTGGTACAGAGTCCCTGTTGACCTACCCGGTAACGCAAACACATCCAGATTTAAAACCTGAAGATGCAGAGCGTAAAGGTATTACACGTCGCTTATTGCGTCTCTCTGTAGGTATTGAAGATACTGATGATTTGATTGCGGACTTGGAACAAGCTTTCAATAAATAAAGGAGTTCCTATGGGACAATATAATTTTGATCAAATTTTAGATAGAACTCACACAAAATCTTTGAAATACGATTTTGCTGTAAAGCGTGGTAAGCCAGCGGATGTATTGCCATTCTGGGTAGCGGATATGGATTTTGAAATTCCCCCTGAATTGAAGCAAATCTTATTGGATCGCGTAAACCATGGCGTATTTGGTTATACCGAATCTGATGATGAATATTTTGAAGTGCTAAAAAATTGGTTTACTACGCGCTTTAACTGGACGCCAGAACAAAAATGGCTCGTTAAAACGCCTGGTATCGTATTTGCTTTAGCGATGGCGGTTCGTGCTTTTACTGAGGTTGGCGAAGGGGTGCTCATTAATCAACCTGTGTACTACCCATTTAGTATGGTTATCGACGATAACGATCGTCGTCTTATCAATGTGCCGCTCGTCAAAGGCGACGAAAAATACACTATCGACTTTGAACGCATCGAGCGTGCAATTATTGAGGAGAATGTAACATTATTCCTCTTGTGTAATCCGCACAATCCAGTAGGGCGCGTGTGGACTGAGGACGAGTTGAAACGCCTCGGCGACATTTGTATTAAACACAATGTACTCATCGTAAGTGATGAAATCCACGCTGACTTTGTTTGGAAAGGGCATACTCATAAGGTCTTTGCCGACCTTGGTGAAAGCTATGCAGAGCATTGCATTGTATGTACAGCGCCTAGCAAGACTTTTAACATAGCAGGCTTACAAGTAAGTAATATTTTCATTCCAAATGATTCCTTACGCCGTCGTTTTATAAAAGAAATTGACCGTGCTGGCTATAGCCAATTAAACACGATGGGGATTGTGGGCTGTGAAGGAGCCTACAAAGTCGGGGCTCCTTGGCTTGATGAATTGAAAGAATATATTCAAGACAATATTCAATTCACTATCGACTATGTAGCAAAATATATGCCAAAGATTCGTGCATATCGTCCTGAAGGGACCTATCTCATGTGGCTGGACTGCTCTCAATTGCCGCTTAGCCCTAAAGAGCGAGACGAATGGATTATCAATGATGCCAAGCTATGGCTCGATACAGGTTCTATGTTTGGCGTCGATGGGGAGGATTTTGAACGCATTAATGTAGCTTGTCCTCGTAAAATCTTGGAAGACGGGCTCGAAGCTTGGCGTCGTGCCTATGAGGCTAAAGACTTTTAATTAGATTAGGTTATCAAATTGTAGAATATATAGAGGTGACACTATGCCTATTAAAGTAATAAAAAATTTACCGGCCATAACGAAATTAGCTCAAGAGAATATTTTCGTTATGGATACTGAACGGGCGGAAAATCAACAAATCCGACCCTTACAAATTTTGCTTGTCAATTTGATGCCTACTAAAGAAGTGACGGAAACGCAAATTTTGCGTGCTCTCAGTAATAGTCCATTGCAAGTTAATTTGACACTTTTACATACTGCATCTCGTAAAGCTAAAAATACAGATGAACAATATTTAGAAACCTTCTACCGCACCTTTGATGAAGTAAAAGGCCAGTTCTTTGACGGTATGATTATTACAGGTGCTCCTGTAGAGTTAATGCCTTTTGAAGAGGTAGACTATTGGTCTGAACTCGTAGAAATCATGAACTGGGGCGAAGAGCATGTATACTCTACGTTCTATATCTGTTGGGGTGCTCAAGCTGGCTTATATCATCACTTTGGCATTAATAAATCGATTATGGATGAGAAATTATTTGGTGTGTACGAACACGATATTTATAATGATCGACCAGTGCTCATGCGTGGATTTGATGAAAAGTTTTGGATGCCACACTCCCGTCATACGACCGTTTCTTTAGCGCAAATTAAAGAGAACCGTGAGTTAGAACTTTTGGCGGGCTCTGAACCAACAGGTGCAGCCATTGTTCGTAGTTTAGATAATAAACATATCTTTGTCTTTGGTCATGCCGAATACGATTGGGATACACTTAACCGTGAGTACGTGCGGGATATCAAAAAAGGTATGGATATTGCGGTTCCTGAAAACTACTTCCCGGATAATGATCCGAAACAACGTCCCATCGTGCGCTGGCGCTCTGTAAGTACACTATTATTTACAAACTGGTTAAACTACTATGTATACCAAGAAACGCCATATATCATTGAACAAATACAAAAAATGAAATTTGAACGGGATAAAAATTTAGGCGCTTACATCTAAATTTAAGTACTTATTTCTAATTTATTGTTAGTACTATGTACCCCTAATTACTTCTAACATCTCTCAAGGGAGCTGGTTCTTTGGAAGTAATTAGGGGATTTTATTTCTTATAAAATGATTTTGCTTGCTTTAGAGGCTTTGGTAAAAGTTTTCATCATCCTTTGTTCACCATAGTTTAAAGTTATGGAGAAGACCATGTAAAAAATAGTAGACATATTTTTTAAAGCATAGTACTATACTAGGTATAAAGAATGAACTTAAAATATAATTAATATAAAGGAGTTATCATAATGAGTAAGCAATACAGATTTGAAACATTACAATTACATGCCGGACATACGGTGGATCCAACAGGTGCTCGTGCGGTGCCTATTTATCAAACTACATCTTTCGTATTTAAAGATGCTGAGGAAGCAGCGGGTCGTTTTGCGTTGACTAATCCTGGTGGCATTTATTCCCGCCTTGGCAATCCTACAACTGATGTATTGGATGCTCGCGTTGCACAACTTGAAGGTGGCGCAGGCGGTATAGCTGTAGCATCTGGTTCCGCAGCAGTTACGTACTCTATTTTAAATGTAGCAGATGCTGGTGACAATATTGTTGCTGCATCCACATTGTACGGTGGTACTTATAATTTGTTTACTGCTACATTGCCTCGATTGGGGATTCAAACTAAATTCGTAAATCCCGATCATTTGGAAGAATTTGAAGCAGCTATCGATGAAAAGACTAAAGCCGTTTATATCGAATCTATTGGTAACCCTGGTATTAATCTTATCGATGTACAAGCAGTAGCTGATATTGCACACAAACACAATATCATCTTAATCGTAGATAATACATTTGCATCTCCATATTTGTTCCGTCCATTGGAGCATGGGGCTGACGTTGTTATTCATTCTGCTACTAAATATCTTGGTGGACACGGTACAACATTGGCTGGCGTAGTTGTAGAATCTGGTAAATTTGATTATAAAGGTTCTGGTAAATACCCTGGCTTCTCTGAAGGGGATGAACACTATAATGGTTTAGTGTATGGTGATCTACCAATTCCATTTACTGTAAAAATTCGCGCTCAATTGCTTCGCGATACAGGTGCATGCATTACACCGCTTGCATCTTGGCAAATCTTGCAAGGTATCGAAACATTGTCTTTGCGCGTAGAACGTCACGTTGAAAATACTCGTAAAGTAGTAGATTTCTTAAGCAAACATCCTAAAGTAGCATGGGTAAATTACCCAGAATTAGCAGATAGCAAATACAAATCTTTAGCAGATAAATATTTCTCTAAAGGTGTTGGTGCTGTATTCACATTCGGTGTAAAAGGCGGTAAAGAAGCAGGCATTAAATTTGTTGATGCTTTGGAAATCTTCTCCAACCTTGCTAACGTAGCCGATGCTAAATCTCTCGTTATTCATCCTGCATCCACAACACATGCACAACTTAACGAAGAACAACAAAAATCTGCTGGTGTAACACCAGACATGATTCGTTTGTCTATCGGTCTTGAAAATGTAGATGACATCATCGAAGACTTAGCACAAGCTTTAGATAAAGCTTAATCTTTCACACCTTTAGTTTGAAAACTATAGATCAAACTTTCAGAACTTACAAATGACATCCTTAAGCTAAACTTTGCTTAAGAAATAGAACACATAACTATCAAACCTATAAAACTTATACAAAAGACCTCCCGTTGGGAGGTCTTTTTGTTAGTATGTGCTAATTTTATAAGAATAAAAAGTTGTATAGGTGTAATACAACCTTGATAGAATGGATATATAAAAAGACCTTGGATTCAATGATCCAAGGCCTTTAAGGGAGTATAGTGTGTGTAACGTTTGGTCTGTGGTGTGTGCACAGACCGTTTTTATTGTGTGAGATAGGATGTTAGGGAACCCGTGGTTAGTGTTACGGGCTCTCTGAGAGTGTGTTAGAGAGTGTATCCAAAGGATACAGTGTGTATAGTATGTGTGTTATATGTGTAGTGTGTCATCTAAGTGGGTTAGGATAGGGTTTCACTTGATGAAAGAAAAATCTTAGTATTTTGTGTTTTTAACTTTAGCGCTAATAACTTTACCGGATGTAGCGTCTACTTTTACTTCAGCATTTTTACCGCCGCCAGTTGTCATATCGAATTCATATACAACTCTGCCGTTTTCACGTTCAACAGTCCAATCCATAGTTTGGAAATCAGAACCAACTTTTTCCATAGCTTTTGTTTCAGCTACTTCAGGAATGATGATGTTTTGAACGTTAATTGTTTTAGAAGCTTTGGAGTAACCTTTTACTTCTTTACCAACGATTTGACCAGATGCTTCGTCTACTTTAATTTCTACTTCACGGTTGCCATAATAACCTTCTACTTCATAGTAAGGATTGTGTTTTGCGTCATAGGAAATAGATTTTACAGTAGCGCCAGGGAATTGTTGTTGGAATACTGTAATAGCGCCCATATAATCAACAGAATAGTTAGCTTGTGCGGATGGAACAACGCTACCAACACCATTCCAGTTGCTATGGTTGTTGTAACCATGGTTGCTAGCTGCACCAACTACACCTGCTAATAATACTGTACTAACGCCAAATGCACATAGTACTTTGGATACTTTCTTAACATTTTTCATAAGCAATGCCTCCTGATACCAAATTATAATTTTCGTTTAGTTACGATTTTGTGAAAGTAGATTTTACTCAATCTACTTACGTATAATTTAATCTTGTTATATGAGAATAAGATGAAATTAAATGGTTTTTGTATGAAGATGAGTATATCTTTTAGTTATTATAAACTATTGATAATAACTATTAGCTATAGTCAAAATTAAAAAGTACAAAAAAACATAGTATATATAATATTGGACTATATAGTAAACTAAAAGTCAATCATTATGGTTGACAATTAAAAATACAAGTGCTTTAATTTAGATAGTTAGTAGTTTGTTTTCGTGTTATCTTGGATTTTTATTCTCCATTGATAGCACAAATTCCTGCTTAGGTCTGTTATGAATGGAGGTATACCATGAGCTCTACTGTATCAAAACAAACTCACATTACCACCCGTCAGTTAACGATGACAGCACTCTTTGTGGCGCTAATCGCCGTTGGTGCTTTCATACGGGTCCCATTACCGAATTGTCCGTTTACATTGCAAATCTTATTTACTACATTAGCGGGCATTGTTTTAGGTAGTCGTTTAGGTGCCGCTAGTGTTGGCATTTATATTGTATTAGGTCTTGTTGGGGTTCCTATTTTTACGTCCGGTGGTGGTCCTAGTTATATTTTGCAACCTACCTTTGGTTATTTAATTGGCTTTATGGTTGGTGCGTATGCAGTAGGACGCATTGCAGAGACAATGGATACATTATCGTTTAAACGTTTGCTAGCTGGATCCATATTAAATCTATTTATTGTATATGGTCTTGGCATGGTGTACCTATACTTTATTATGAATCTGTATTTAGGTAAGCCTATTGGTGTCGAAGCAGTTATTATTACATGCTTCCTAATCCCCGTTGGTCCAGATATTTTCTTGTGCGCTGTAGCAGCATCTCTTGGTAAGAGAATTATTAAAGAATTACAGCACTAATAGAACGTTTTAATAATTATTATAATTATAATAACAAGAATAAATATAATAACTATTATAAGGCATCAATCTTTTGTAGATTCATATAGACATTGAACTATGAAATATACGTTATTATTTTATTCAACAGAATCATTCCTATTAAAAACGAGGCGTTAAGCCTCGTTTTTTATGTAATTGTACGCCGAATAGGCATGACTAAACCCCCAGTTAAACTGGGGGTCAGTAA
>CAMUQE010000007.1 GCA_947096075.1 Veillonella parvula
TTATATATTAATACTAATGTATACTTTCCCTTCTAGATGAGTGCAATAAAATTCATCAATTCGTGAATTTTATAAGTAAGTCTAGCTTTCATGGTAAAAGTAGCGTATGATAAAGGTAGCAAAAACCCTATACGGAGCAAGACGCGTATAATACGACCGCATAATGCAAGTCCACGGTCAAGGTTGGGAACTCGTTATTTTTTAATTAAGAGGAGGCCCTATGGACCCGTTAAAAATCTTGAAAGCATTATCAAATCCGCATCGGTTAGATATTATATTGTGGCTAAAACACCCAGAGAAAGAATTCGGTGTACAAGTACACTCTAACACTCTTATCGATTTCCCTCATAGTGTGAGCGTTAAGAGTATCCAAAAGCGCTGCGGTGTATCGCAATCTTCTATTTCTACATTTATGAGCATCTTAGAGAATGCTGAACTTGTAGAATCGCGTAAAATCGACCAATATACCTATTTCCGTCGCAACGAAGAGGTTATTCACGAATTTGGCGAATGGTACAACAAAGAAGTATCCATACAGTCTGACGAAATTGACAAATTATTAGAAACGGTTATCTTAGAAGACACATCATATCCATCAATTGATGAAAGCTCCATACCTAGCGAGCAACTGGCAGTCGAAATACGTACTAAGGGACCGCAACATGATGAAGAAAGTAAATAAAAGCCCTTCCCTACTTACCATATCTAGGGAAAAACGAAAAGAGCTATAATATTCAAAATTATAGCTCTTTTTTATGTGATACTATACCACTTATAGTATATATACAACTCATAACGTAAAAAGAGTGCCTTCCCATTTGGGAGGGCACTCTTTACTTTTATACATTTCGTTGTGCTTCGTAAGCTCTGAATAGTTTAGATAATAATTCAGGAGCCAATCGCAATAGCTCTGGGTTTTCACAGAAAGACACACGCAATTGTGTTTTACCAGGGTTATCATTGCCGTTTTTACCGCTATAGAAACCATTGAGCGGAGCCATGAGAAGTGTATATTCCTTGCCATCATCAAGGCTGACTGCACCGTGTTCGGCACACCAAGAAGCAAATTCTACACCATCAAAGCCAGGTTTTGCAACCTTTCTCACGTCGATTACAAAGTAAATAGACGCTTCAGGGCGAGACACGATAAAGTCCGGTTCTGCCTCTTTAAAACCTTTGTGGAGTTCAAAGATCATTTGACGATAGTAGTCGCGTTGTTGCTCATACCAGTTGTGCAATTGCGCATAGGACTCATGTTTCAAAGCACCAAAAATATATTGGCCCAATGTATTAGCACTAAGATTTGCCGTATATTCCGCAACAGATTTTTCATAGCATAATTTATTATCTGTAATGATAGCTCCAATGCGAAGTCCGCACGCATTCCAAACCTTGCTAGCCGTTTCAAGGCTGATACGGCGGCCTTCAATGCCAGGCACATCTTTATCGGTTAAGGCCCAAATGCTAGATGTTTCTTTCCCTTTTTCATAAGCCAATTCACGGTACGCTTCGTCAGAGATAATCCATAAATTATGTTTAACGCACAATTTAGTATATTCAATAAGCGTTTCTTTGCTAAATAATTGACCTGTAGGATTATCATAAGGAATGATAAGCAACGCCCCAGGTTTTGTCTCGATAATGCGTTGCTCAACAGTCTCTACAGAGGGCAATTCGAACTCACCATTTTCATTGAGCTCCCGTTCTACAGTAACCGTTTTACGACCAATGCGAAGACCTACTGCATCATAGTTTGTATAAGAAGGATTGAACATCAAAAGAGGACGTTCTTCTTCGCCAGCACCACCACATACACCAAGCATGATGATTTCCATCGCCATGGATGCCCCATCTGTTACGAGTACATCGAGGCCTGTTGTATCAAAGCCTTGGCTGCGCAAAATGTGGAGAAACGCTTCTCGACACTCATCAGTGCCCGTAGTTGGTACATATGGCACAATCCCATTATGGAACGGGCTATTGACACCGCCCAAATCAAACAACCTACGCTGCATGGCGGGATGCATAGGACGCATTACATTGCCAATAGAACCATTCACCAAGATAGGCGGGTTCTTACGTTCCAAGAATTTAATTTGTCCTAGGCGAATGCCAGACGGCTTCCGAGCCATCATATACGGCGATAATTCTGGTTGTTTCATTTCGATCCAACTCCTCTAAAAATCAACCTTCTCCATTGGAAGGTTTTGATAACTGTGAAAGTAACAAAACACTTACTATACAAGCAAATATACAAGTACATCACAAAATATAAACTATGAATACCTATAGATAGATAGATACATAATATTATAGAGCTTTTACTATAGAAAATCTATAGTTTTATAACATATACTTATTTACCTATACTTAATTTATCGGTTATTGAAAATAACTCTCATGGTACTTAGTGCGGTCTCAATATACCATCAAAAACTATAATAAAAATGAAAGAGCCCCACGAGAGGCTCTTTCACCATGATATAGATTACTTTTTGAAGCTATACAAATAACTACGACGTAATTGTCAATTATTAGTATAGCTTTATAATCGAACCATTGCAGTAGTTATATCTATTAGATAGTCACTTCTACACCTAGACGGAAGTTGCGACCTTGACCTGGCCACCAGTCACCAGGGTTGCCCCAACGAACGTTAGATTGTTCCGCATAGTATGTATCAAAGATATTATTGATACGACCAAATACAGTAACATTTTCGCGTATGCGATAGTTAGCGCTGATATCAGCCAACCAATACGTTTTACGTGGGAATACATTATCTGCTGTACCAGGACGATTGATAATACCACGAATATCCAAATGAGCATCCCATTTAGCATCGTTGTAATCAAGGCCTGCGTTAACAGCATGTTTTGGTACATATCCATCACGGTTTGCTTTGCGAGTTGGTGTTGCATCGATATGAGTATACGTATAGCCAAGACGTGCGGACAAGTGATTAGTCAATTGTTTACGCACATCCGCATTGATGCCACGAGCTTTTTCAGTGTCAAAATTGCGATATTGACCTGTGAAGTTTGCCGGATCAGTCATAACCCAACCGATTTTATCCTTCGTACTACGGCTGAAGAAGCTAAGATTACTATTCCATGTTTTACCGAATTTGTGGTGTACACCTAAATCAAATTCATGACCTGTTTCCGGTTTCAAATTGCGGTTGCCATTGAAACCATCAAATAATTGGTATGGTGTAGGTGCCAAGAAGTACTCTTTATACGCAGCATACACATTTGTCTTCTCATTTACATCATATCCGAGGCTGATGGATGGAGATGTATGAGTACCGAAAGAGGAATGGTGGTCAACGCGGATACCAGGCGTTACAGTCCACTTAGGAGCAAATTTCCATTCATCTTGAATAAAGTAAGATGCGTTCGTAAGCTTCACGCCGCCCATGTTAACCACTTTATCTTGACGCCAGTCAAAGCCGCCTACTACAGTATGGTCTTTCGCTTTATACGTAACTTGATCACCAATACCACGAGTCTTCACATCCGTTAAGTACCCATCATATGTTGTTTTATAATGATTGTTCATCAAGTATAATTGATGGCTCCAACGATTGCTGATTTTATTGTTCCAAATCGCACGTAAGGAGTCATTCGCTTCATTACCATAACGAATGTGATTAAGAGCACCCAAATGGTCGGAGTACATTACATCACCACGATATGTGTCGTAAGCTATTTTTACATCGTTCTTATCATTTATTGTATTGCCCACCATGAAGGATGCAGTATGGCTGTTGCCATGTTGAGGAATGCGCACGCCATGACCATCTTTGTAGGCCCCAATGATATCTTTTTGTACGCCTACACGCCAGTACCAATCATTTTTGCTACCTTCATTGGTAATTGCGTATTGCTCTAAATCATTGCTACCACCCATCACGCGAAGTTTAGTTTGTACACCTTGCTCAGGTTTTGCAGTGATTACGTTTACTACACCACCGATAGCACCGGAACCATACAAAGTAGAACCTGCTCCACGTTGTACTTCAACGCGATCAATACTAGACATATCTTTCAAAATAGTCATCGGCGGGTTTACACCAGCTGCGCCCATATTAATGCCGTCTACCAAGTATAATACTTGGTCGGAACCATTGATGCGGAACACATTGGAGTTCGTGTAACCTACGCCACCACCATACGTATTAATATCTACGCCCGGTATGATGTTCAAGGCTTCGTTCATATTCGTAGCATGGCGCTCACGAATATCGTCACCTGTTACTACGCCTACACTAGCTGGCACTTCTGAAAGCTGTTGTTCACTACGAGTTGCGGTAACAACAATGGTATGCGATTCTTTCGCATCCCCACCCTCAACAGCTAATACATTTGGTGCACTCAAAGTGCTACCAAATACGAGGGCTAACCCTACGTACATAGATAATCGTTGCATTCTTGATACTTTCATAAAAACCTCCACTCACATTAACCTACATACCATATATATATTGTGCCATAGAAACCATTGCCCGTGTCATAAATTGGGAATAACTCATGACCTGCAAGGAATCTACGAGGAACACACGACGATTAGCAATGGCCTTAACCCCTTGCAAAGCAGGGTCAGAATAGAGCTGTTCTGCCGTTGCCGGCGTAGTACCATCCGAAGTATAGGCCACCGACGGGATGATAATAATGTCCGGATTTGCTTTAATTAAATCCTCTCGCGTTCCATTATCAAAAGGACCTAATCCTAATTGGGCCGCCGCATTGGTAACCTTCAGATATTTAGTCATATCATCAAAGGTTGACCCCTTGCCGCCGGTTAAACCAAATTGCGTATAAAATGCCACTACAGGGCGTTCACCGGTATGTTTATTTGCTAATTCTTCTACAGTTTTCAAATCTGCATCCATACTAGCTATCATCTTTTCATCCGATGCATGTAAGAGTCCGGCAATTTCATGAATAACAGCCTTTGCCTCTTCTACCGTAGTAGGCGTCTTATAGACGTAAACAGGAATTTGCATATTCCGCATTTCCCCAATCGCATCTGGAGATATCCAGTTTGGAACTAACACTAGATCAGGTTGTACAGAGAGCATGGATTCAGCAGTTGCTTTCACATGTTTCTCAACCTTGGCAGACTCATCAGGCACATTATTAGGCACCGTGCCAACAGCTGCCACTCGGCTCGGATCAACCAAAGATAAGACAATATCCTCTGTGCTCGCAGCGATGGGAACGATGCGCTTCGGCTCGTTAGGCACCGTAACGGTTACACCTGCGCCATCCGTAACTTGATGTGTGGTGCCCGTAGTCCCTGTTTGCGTAGGACCACAGCCGACCACCAGAAGTACCATCATTAATATGGTACATATAATAGATATTCTTTGTTTCATATTAACGACCTTCTATAACACCTTCCATGGAAATATATAGGGACTGCAATTCCTCCAGCATATCTGGAGCTGCATCCCAATAGCCACGTTGAGCAGCTTCTAACAAAATTTCTGCAATCCGCTGTAAGGCCCAAGGGTTTACATTGCGCATCCAGTCTTGCACCACTTTGTCTAAAGCATATTTGTTAGCATACCCCTCATAAACCCAGTCAGGCACCACATCACTGGTAACATCCCAGCCAAAACTATGAGAAACCACATTAGACATATCCGATGCCCCTTTGTAGCCATGGTTCATCATGGCCTGAATGAATTTCGGATTCTGCGTTTCTCCTTGTACAACGCGGCGAAACTCATCTGATAAGGACCGCATCACGACGCGGCTGCGATCTGTACTATCCCCCACATAGGCACGAGGGGCACTACCTTTTGCATTTCGCACTGCCGCAATGAGACCACCATGATAACTATAATAATCATCAGCACTCAAAATGTGCGTTTCCCGATTATCTTCGTTCTTAATGGTTACATCCATCGTAGTTAATCGCCGTTGGAATAGCCTCATATCCTGAGGAATGTCCTTGTGCAGGTGAAAGCTACTCCACTTGCTGTAAACTTTTGCAATGTCGCTTAAGGACTCCCAGTTTTTCCCTTCAATCAGGGCACCCACACCCGTGCCATAGGCTTGTGGTGGGTCACCAAAGATACGAAGGCGCGCCTTTTTGGTGGCTAGCATAGGATCTTCACCTTGTTCAACGAGCCAATCCACATCATCATGAATATGCTTTTTCACGTAGTTGTCTTCCAAGGACTCATCTAATTCTGCCACCATTTCAACGGCCTTGTCGAGCCAACTAATGGCAGTAGGCATCATATCTCGAATAAGCCCACTGATGCGGCCCATCACGTCGATACGAGGGCGTTGTAATTCATCTAGTGGAATGACCTCGAGCCCTGAAATACGACCGTTAGATTGCCATTTAGGACGTACCCCCAACAAGTAGAGGAATTCACCTAAACATTGGCCATGACTTCTAGAGTTGCTACTAGCCCATAAGATAATCCCTATCGTCTCAGGATATCGCTGTTCATTTAAAATATAATCAGCCATAACTTGATCTGCAAGCTCTATACCTAATTGGTAGGCTATCTTTGTAGGCAAGGCTCTTTCATCTAAACCATAAAAGTTACGACCCGTAGGTAATACATCGACTTGACCACTCGATGGGGCTCCACCGGGGCCAGGTTCTACATAGGTTCCTTGTAACGCTTTAGAGATAGAGCTGAGCTCATTTTTGGTTTGACCTAATTTAGGTATATACTCACGAATTATGGAATCTACCAAAGGCTCTAAACTTTGAGGCGCCTTATAATCTGGTTTATGTATAATATTAGACACAAACGCTCGTAATTCCTGCCAAATTTGATCGATAATCACATTATTACGAATTCCGTCATCATTGATTTCGCCAGCATGTTGCTCTAGATACGACCAATCATACCCTAACTCAGCAGCTAGCGTTTCAAGACCTGATGCAATATCCCCTTGAGGGGTCCGTATGATAGCAGTAATAAATTCTTCTAAATCTGTCCCCTCAGGGCCTTGACCCAAGATATGTAAACCATTGCGCATTTGCATATGCTTTAAGTCGCTTAGCTTTTCGTGAACTTCTGTAATTATATCGTCCACCACCATAGTAGGTCCCTTTTCTTCATCGATAAGATGACAGGCCAGGGCCTTTTCGCGAATCACTTCGCCTATGTCAGCTAAACTTTCAGGATGCTCCTGTTCAAAATGACTATGCTCATCTAGTAAAGCTTCTAGCTCTTCAAATTCATCGTAGAGCCCCGCCGTCGTCATCGGTGGTGACAAGTGACCCACTAAACAGGCTGAACTACGCCGTTTTGCTTGTATACCTTCCCCAATGATGGTTGTCCAATACGGATAAATATTCGGTAAACTAGAAATACCGATTTCAGGATAACAACTAGCGCTGAGGCCGGCTCCCTTGCCAGGCAACCATTCTAAGGAGCCATGTGTGCCTACATGAATGACCGCATCAGCTTCAAAGACATTCCGAATCCAGTGGTAAAAGGCCAAATATTGATGCGGTGGAGGTAAGCAAGGATCGTGATAAATAGCGGATACATTCTCTCCGAACCCGCGCGGTGGTTGCACCGTAATCCACAGATTGCCATTGGAAAAACCTGGTATGATGACTTCATCATCGTAGACAAATACATCTCCTGGTGCCTCTCCCCAAGATGTAACCATAGCTTGTTGCGTATCTGCTGGCAGTGTTTCAAAGTATGCTTTGTAATCCTTACTGCTCAAGCGACCTTCAGCCGAGGCTAGCAACTCATCGGTAAGCATGGAGCGGTCGTTTGTCATGTGGGATGTAACAATGTCCATTAAATCTGCACTCGTATCAGGCACAGAATCTATCGTATAACCTTCCTCTTTCATCTGTTCTAATAATCGTAGCACCGACTCAGGCGTATCAAGACCTGCTGCAGAACCAATATTAGAATTCTTAGGCGGATAGTTATGTAAAACAATGGCTATCTTTCGCTCAGATACAGGAATATGGCGCAGCTTAGACCATTTAATAGCTCGCTGAACGACGGCCGCAATGCGCTCTTTCACAGGTAAATACACATAGTGACCACACTCATCAAAGGTCTGACAGGCCACTACACCGCCTTGAATAACACCGTCTAACTCAGGCTGTGATATGGATAAATTCACATCTAACGGCGTAACTCCTTGAGGATTCTCAACCCAGGATTTCTCATCCATGTATATGGTATACCCCTGAACGATAGGTACGTCCTGTAATTTTAGCTCCTCCAAGGTTTGAGCCCCTAAGGACTGGAAGGAAAATTTACAAGTATTGATAAGCACGTCAAAGGGGAATACATCCTTCCCAAAAAGATGGTTCATGGACAATTTCATATTCGGAATGCCTACACGAGGATTCGAACCGTATTGCCCATAAAAGATAATCGGATTGTACTGATGTTTATAAATTTCTTCAAATAAGGCCTGTTGATAATAAATATCCCCCATAATCCACTCGTCACGGTAAAAGTACACCGCAATGGACGGCCAATCAGGGTTCCCTTCGGCATCCATAAACTCATCGTAGGTCTCGTAGATATTGCCTGCTCGCCCCATAATGGCTTGCCACGGAATTCGGTCAGGTTCTTCCCATTCAGAAATTGGTTTTGTACTGAAAGCACCGTTAATGAGCCGCACATAGTTCATGATGCCACTAGTACGACGATAACTTTCAAGACGAATCCGTTTATCCTCATCTATATTACGATACAGAATATCCGTTTTCTTAGGCTCTACCACATCAATCCAGTATTTTGGATGATGCGCATATAGCCATCGTTCAAGACGTTCTAAGAATGGCGAGTCTAAGCCAACCCCCATGTTTGTTACGAGTACTACATCGGCAGCACGAAGGCGACTTTCAAAATCACCGTCCCAGAGAGGCGGCTTTTTCATATTGCAAATATCCACCTCGCCTTGTATCAATTCAGGGTAGGTAGCAACAGCCTTTTCTATATATTGGATTTGTTTTCCTAAATTAGAAATATACATGAGTCGACTCATGATCTACCTCCGAGACACTCGCAAAATACGCTCTGCCGTAATAGTATCCATAGCATAATAACTGCCATTCATCAATTTACATAATTCCTTAGCCAATCCAAGTTTGATAAAGCCCGTTTCCGTATCAATAACGATACAATCTACAGGCAAAGTACCAAGGATACGAGCCCATTGCTTGGACTCTGCTACAGGGTCCTCAGAATCACCTGACGTAGCTCGACCATCGGTGATACATATAATCTGAATTCGTTCCGCCCGATGGGCACGCAACAATCTATCGCACATGGTATAGGCCATTCGTAAGCCGTGAGCTAATGGCGTTTTACCGCCTGTAGGTATAGAGGCTAACAGTCGCTCTGCTCGCTCTACGCTGCGCGTGAAAGGCAATAACACCTCTGCCGACTCCTTGCGGAATGCAATGAGCCCTACCGAATCACGGTGGATATAGGAGTCTCGCAAAAGACTTAGAATAGCCGCTTTTGTGGCCTCCATGCGATGACGCGCCGCCATAGATCCACTGGCATCTACTACGAAGAGCTGGTATGCACCAATGCGCTTTTTACGGGCTTTTCGGCGATAATCCTGAGGTTTTATCACTATAGATAATCCCTTGCCGCCTTGATCCTTTAATTGCCGGGACTGAGTAGATAGTTTTTCTTGTTCCGTTTTAGTAGCAGCCCGCAATCGTTGGTAGGGTGCTGCTGCACGCAATGTATCGACTAGCGCTAAGTCCTCTAGCGCATGTTCATCTTGGTAAGCTCGAATCATACGCCCTCTAGTATCCTTTGTTTTAGTCATGAGGCGGCGACCGGAGCCCTTGCGATACTGACGGTCTACTGTTTTAGAGGATTCTAGTTTCCATTGGAATAATTGGTTAGCTATACGGGCAACCGTATCAGGCAAACATAAAGAGGATAAGCGTTGTGAGTCGTCTCCACCTACGTTCATAGCCTCAGAATCACAGGATTCCTTCTGTGTAGCATCTAAGTCGTTAGATTGATTAGACCCATCAGCTTCACTTGAATCGTCTTGCTGAGAAGATGCATCTTCTACACTATTCATAGCAGAATGAGTGTCCCCATCATTAGCGTTTGAATCCTTAGGAGCTGCTTCATTCCCCATAGAATCATTTTGGTCCGCTTCATATTGTGCATCCTCATCAGTTTGGTCCGGTGCATGTTCGACCCTATTTTCTAGTTGATTTCTATCCGTTTTACTATTTCCATTCTCCCCTTGTGAATGCTGTGATGTGGTTGTGTCATCACGCTTCATCCGATGAGGCAGTACATAAAGAGCGGCCCGCTCTGCATGAATGGGCTTACAGTAAGAAACACCATCAAGAAGCGCCAATGATTTCATAACTTGAAGCAATACAAACTCTGCACCGTGACCTACAGTATGAGCTTGGAGTGCATAGGAAATGGCTAATGAAATCATTGCATCAGGAACGGCAATAGATGAAATCCGCTTATGATCGATTAAACTAACTACATCCTTAGATGAGTCCTCTTCTATGGAGGCTGACACAGTATCAGCGCAAGAAATTCCATCTCGAGTTTGTTGTAATACCGCTACCCTAGACTCCAATGAAGCTGGTTCCATAGATACGTGTACGTCTACGAGTTCCCATTCCGCATCAGTTAAGGCTCTATCCTCATGATTTACAGTCATAATCAGCAAGATATGACGGCATTTTGCCTCTGTTAATACGGCATGACGCACTTCTGGGGATAGCACATGACCATCATCGATGAGCCAGCATCGCGTATTATCGTCATCTAATAGACTAGAGGACATAATCATCTGACCTTGCTCGAGAGAGGCTTCAAAATCGATGCTTTCTTGAAGTTGCGAGCCATCTATATAAACCGGTATAACACGATAGGGAATATGCCATATCTCGAGGCACTGGCGAACCATAAAACTTTTACCGACACCAGTCCCCCCAGAAATGACAATGCTATGTATCTGGTCGTTTACAAGACCTATTTTGAGGGCCTCTTGTACAGATGTTTCCATAGCTATCCCTCGATTACCGCAGATACTACTGTATCAATGCGGTCTTCGTCGTGACCTTGTTCTTCAAAAGGCAATCTCCGCATGCGATGTTTTAACGTCAATCTTGCGGCCACCTTAATGTCGTCATCTATAATTTGTGAGCGACCGTGAAAGGCTGCATGAGCGCGAGCGGTGTGCATCATCGTAATATCTGAACGATGGCCATCAACGCCAACGCCGATACTGATGCTAGCTATCTTAAGGAGAATATCATCAGATGGAATAATAGTTGGCAATAGCTTACGAGCCTCTAACAATCGGTCATGCAAAGCTCGTTCCGACTCCTTATAGGTTTCCACAAATTCTGCGGGATTGTCCCCAAAAGCTAAACGTCGCTTGATAACATCCATACGTTGCGCTGGGTCTTGCTCACCATAAACCATGACGGACAATCCAAAGCGATCTAATAGCTGAGGTCTTAGGTCCCCCTCTTCAGGGTTCATAGTTCCGACGAGGATGAAGCGAGATGGATGAGAATGGCTTACCCCTTCTCGCTCTACGGTGTTTACCCCCATAGCGGCCACGTCTAGCAAAATATCTACAATGTGGTCATCTAATAGATTAACCTCATCTACATAGAGAATATTTTGATGTGCTGCTTGTAAAATCCCTGGTTCAAAGGCTTTCACACCCTCTTGCAATGCCTTTTCTAAATTAATAGACCCTACAACGCGGTCTTCCGTAGCATTTATAGGTAATTCTACTACGGTCATCGCATCAGTCCCTGTTTCCATCGGAGGTAACAGGCTTGGCAATGCACGTACAGCCGTAGACTTTGCAGTGCCCTTTTCGCCCTCAATTAACACACCGCCAATGGACGGATTGATGGCATTTAGCAAAAGAGCCAATTTCATTTCATCTTGACCAACAATAGCAGTAAATGGATATAACATAAGCCTGACCTCGCTAGGAATAGCAATACAAATATATCAAGATAAACAGGAAATTTACTGACCTATACATAGGTAACTATATATCTATTTCAGTTGAGGGTCAATTGACATTTCCCCACTAGTCTCTGTTTGTTTATAGTCCGCGATATCTGTAGTTCCTTTTGGGAACACAAAGATACGTTGTTGCTTGAAATATGGATCGTCGTAAACCGCTGCGGACAGATGGAAAGCAGCTTTCAAATTATCTGCAGTGAGCACATCTCGTGGCGTTCCTACATCAATGATTCGACCATCGCTTATCAAGACGAGCTTAGTGCAATATTTAGCAGCTAATTCTAAGTCATGAACGACGATTAGAATCGTTTTTCCTTCGTCACATAACCGGCGACCTTCATGGAAAATATCATCGGCGTACACTAAATCAAGCGCCGCCGTCGGTTCATCGAGTAACAACACCTCTGTTTGTTGTGCTAATGCCTTAGCCAAGAATACCCGTTGTCGCTCACCGCCGCTCAAAGATTGTACGGACCGATGCCGCAAGTGATACACGCCCACCTCTTTCATGGCATTTTCTACAATGACCTTATCTTCAGGGCCCTCTTGTTGCCACCATTTCAAATATGGATAACGAGCGGTCATCACAATATCGATGGCTTCATAGTCAAAGGAAACATTGACGGACTGCTGCATATACGCCACATGATGAGCGATTTCCTTGTCGCTCAAAGAAGTGATGCTTTTACCATCCCAGAAAATATCTCCACCAGATGTAGGATAAAGGCCACGCAATGCTTTTAACATTGTTGTCTTACCAGAGCCATTAGGGCCGATAATGCCTACGAACTCGCCCCGGTCAGTAGCAAAGGATGCCTCTTTTACAATGGTTGTGTCTCCTAATGTGACAGATAGAGATTGAACATCTAGTTTCATTAGGCCCCTCCTTTACGACGCAAGCGATGAAGTAAATATAGAAAATATGGTGCCCCTAATAGAGCCGTCATGATACCTACGCGAATCTCAACTGGCTGAGCAATAACGCGACCTAATGTATCACAGAATACTAGGAATAATGCGCCTCCAACGGCCGCCATAGGCAATAATATTCGATGATCTGGCCCTACTAAGATACGCACAATATGTGGTACCACAAGACCTACAAAGCCAATAGAACCACTGACGCACACCGCAGTAGCAGTAACGACAGATGCCAAAAACAGGAATAACATGCGATACACCATAACAGGCAAACCCAAGGCACGCGCCTCTGTATCGCCAAGGACAAGTACGTTGAGGTGACGACCGAGCATCATTAATATAACGCTGCCCGTCATGATAGGGCCCACCGCCAATAGAACATGGTCCCATCGACGATAATCGAGGCCACCTACCATCCAGAATAAAAATTCTCGCAAGCGATATTCATTAATCATCGTCAAGATACCCGATGTAAAAGCACCGAGAAGCATACTAACAGCAACCCCTGCTAGCAACAATGTAGTCGTGTCGAGTTTGTTATTACGCCACGTTAAGAGAATCGTAATCCCAACGGATACAAAGGCCCCTACAAAGGCAAAAGCAGGCATGTAAAACATACCGAGAGATGTCACGCCAAGAGCAATGGCAATAACGGCGCCGAGAGATGCCCCTGCGGATACACCCATAATACCTGGATCCGCCAACGGATTCGAGAAAACGCCTTGCATAACAGCGCCAGCGATTGCCAAGGCACCGCCTACGAGCAGTCCGATGATGAGGCGTGGCATGCGGATAAACCACAGTACCGCCTCTTGTTCAGCAGAAATAGGTTCAGTAAAACTCACTGGTATGCCCATACCATTCAAAATACTTTGGACGCCCCCTCCAATAGGAATCATAATGGTCCCTACGTGGAGTGCCAATAAGCTCACGATACATAGCAATACCCCAATCAGAGTGATCGCCATGATGCGTTGTGTCTGTTTAGTCATGAGAATTCCTTTCTAATTGAGGATACACAGTATACATAATGGCTAGCATCGCTTCGCCAATATGCTGATTCATAGTATATAAGTACGCTGCCGGTAAGGGCTTAACGTGATTTTCCTTGATAGCAGGTAGATTTTGAAAGGCTGGATTTTTTAAATATCGATCCGCCAAATTCTTATCCATTCCCTTATAGGAAGGAATAAAGATATAGTCTGGATTCATGGCTAACACCCGTTCCTCCCCAAAGGGTATGTGCGGTGGTAAGCCAATCCGATCAGGTGCATTATAGATACTCATATAGTGACACATATCATCAAAAAGGCTTCCTGTTCCCGTATATCCGTCCATAGATGATACAAAGAGAACCGTCTTGCGCTGCTCAATTGGAATAGATTCTGCTAGGTGCTTTATTTCATCTATTTCACGATGAATCTTCCGAATGTAAAAGCTACCCTTTTCATCTTCGCCGATAATATGAGCAATATCCATCACATTCTGAATCACTCCGTCTACCGTAGAAGGGGTAGGTACCACAACAGTGGCTATACCCATGTGCCGTAAGCCATAGATAACATCAGCCGATATATAATCTGGCGCTATAACGAGATCCGGTTTCAAGGCTATGATTTTCTCCAAAGGATACGAACTCAACACTGGTTTTACCAGCTTTGCGCGCTTTGCCTCTAGCGAATATTCCTCATAGGTAGACAATTTATTAATGCCTGCTAAACGTTCTGGTTCTATAAGTCCTAATAAAATTGTGTCGAACGCAGAAGACAGTGATAAAATCCGTTTTGGATGCTCTGGAACAGCAACTTGAACGCCATCATGACTGTCAACATAACGAGTATATGGCGTTACATTTGCCTCCGATTGAGGTCCACAACCCGCTATACATACACAAAGGAGTATCATCAAACATATGAAAAATCCAATTTTCTTGTTCATGATGATACTCCTTGTATAGTTCTAATTAGTGATTACATAAAGACTAGAATTTTTGAGTATAGCTGAGTTGGTAATTAAATGGTTCATCCCAGTATTCCCAGTCACCGTTGGAAATAACATTATGACGGTTTAACAAGTTACGTGCATCTAGCCGCAAGGATGAGTTTTCATTGAACTGATAGCCTACGTATGCATTCCAAGCTATAAGATTTGGGTTTGTACCGCCATCGCGGTTCTTCATCCGTTTTGTTACAAAGTTGATGCTAGTACCTGCAGTCCAGGTTGAGCTATTGTAATGGATACCCCCTGTAAATTGCAATTTAGGGTTAGCTTGTTTCCAATAGGTCTTATCGATTTCTCGTTGTTTTGGATTAGAATACGATGCACCCACAGTCATTTTTAAGTGATCTGTTAATTTACGACCATATTGGGCTTCGATACCGACATTTCTATAGCGACCACCATTTACGCGAATCGTGTTTTTACCATTGCTATCCGGTTTCCAAGAGAAGAAGTTTTTGAAGTCCATGTAGAACGCCGCCACCTTCCAACTATCTTTGTTGGTAATGTGCTTGTACCCTAATTCATAGTTCCAACCTTCTTCAGGTTTCAAATTACGTCCACTAACAGAGGCATAGCCTTTAGTGATTTTCTTGAAAGAATCACTGAGATTTGGCATTCTAAAGGCTTTACCAACATTCATATACATGGATGATTCCTTGTTAATACGATGTTGTAATTGGAACTGAGGAATTAATACGCGTTGATTTTTTACAGGGTCTTTAATATCTGAGTAACGCAAACCTAAAATACTAGTCCATTTAGGATTAATTTGATAGGAATACGTACCATAAACAGCATAGCTATTGCGATGAGGATTTCCATAGTAAGGACCAGATGTAGTACGATATGTTTCTCGTTTACCAAGTACACCAGCAATTAAATAATCCTTGCCATCCCGGAAGTCCCATTCATGTTGTACGTCGAAACCATATTGACGAGCAATATAGTTGCTATCATTGACTGTAAAAGCTTTAGCACTATGTTTACGACTTTTACCATACAAATCTCTATCATTGTAGAAGATTGTACCTGTAGTATTGCCATCTTTATAAATTAAAGACGCATTATTTTTAGTGTCTTTATAAGCATAGGTTGTAGAGTGAAGCTTTTGCTTAATAGGATTCGTTTCTGTACTCAACTGTCCAAAAGAAGAATTACCTTCAAAGCGACTAAAGTTCAAAGTCAACTTATCATTTAATTTACCGCTCATAAATACACCTAAGGAATTCCCTTTGTTACGAGCTGTATAATATTCATAGCCTCTAACATAAGCACCGATATCGGAGCGGATAGGGGTTTCTGGATCTTGAGCACCAAAGAAGTTACGTTCCACACCAATTAAGAAGCGAGGCGTGCCATAGTTAATTTTATAAGTTTGGCGACCCATATTACCAAAACCTACCGTAGCAGAGCCCCCTTCTTTACTTGGAGTCTTAGTAATTACATTGATAACACCACTCATAGCATCAGCGCCATATAAAGCAGAGGCTGCACCTTTTAATACTTCAATGCGTTCAATAGAGCTAGTCGGAATAGAACTAAGGCCGCCCTTGCCATTGAGGTTCATCGGTACCCCATTCATGAGAATCAAGGATCCCCGTTCAAGGCCACGGATATTCACACGGCTATCCATAGCCCCATATTCAAGACCGGATGCACCATAGGAAAAAGACGTAATGCCTGGTACCATATTAACTGCATCAAATGCATTTTTAGCACCGCTATTAGCTAAGTCCTTTTGAGTAATAACATCCAACGCGGCAGGCGTATCTAAATCTAAAAGAGCCATGCGATTTGCTGTCACATTGATAGTATGGATTTCAGATACTCCATTAGTTTCACTCGATGCAGCTATAGTGGGAGTCTTATCAGCACTTACCTCTGCTGCATATCCATTCACAGACAATCCTATCAATGCTAAACCCACAAGTATAGATATACGATGCTTAATTTGTTGTCTCATACCAAATGCCTCACTTAACACATATATACATTCACACAATTATATAAACTACATATTTGTATTATTACACATTTATTTGGCCCGCACAAAACCCATACCCCTACCGCTACTGCATTCTCGGGGAATTGTATCGTTAATACATATTAAAATTTTTGTGTATAACTTAATTCATAATTGAATGGTGCATCCCAGTATTCATAATCTCCATTGGATACCACATTATGACGATTCAAAAGATTGCGTGCATCGAGGCGTAATGTAGCATCTTTGTTAAAGTGATACCCAACGTAAGCATTCCAAAGAGCAATGTTAGGATTTAAGCCGCCATCACGATTGCGCAAGCGTTTGGTTACAAAATTCAGGGATGTGCCTACATTCCAAGTAGAGCTTTTATAATGAATGCCGGTTGTAAACTGTAACTTAGGAGCCGCTTGTTTCCAATAGGTTTCATTCATTTCCTTTTGTTTTGGATTAGAATAAGAACCACTTACACTCATTTTGAGTCGATCTGATAAATGTCTACTATACTCAGCTTCAATCCCAACATTGTGGAATTTACCACCGTTTACACGAACGGTTGGGCGACCATTTTCATCAGGTTGCCATTGGAAGAAGTTCTTGAAGTCCATATAGAACATGTCCACCTTCCAGCTATCCTTCTTATTAAGACGTTTATAACCTAATTCATAGTTCCAACCCTCTTCAGGCTTAAGATTTTTACCACTTACTGCTGTGTATTGGCGGTTCACGCTACGGAATGAATCACTCAAGCTAGGCATCGTGTAAGCTTTCCCTATATTTAAGTACATGGAGGAAGCTTTATTGATGGTGTGCAACAATTGGAACTGAGGCGTTAACACATATTGGTCCTTAATAGGATCACTAATGGCTGTATAACGCAAGCCCAAAATGGCAGTCCATTTGGGATTGATTTCACGAGAATAGCTACTGTACACCGCATAGGTATTACGATGAGGCCGTGTATACACAGGGGCCTGTGTGGCACGATAGGTTTCTTGCTTACCTGTAACACCGGCAATCAAATAATCCTTACCGCCTCTAAAGTCCCATTCATGTTGTACATCTATACCATATTGACGAGCTACATAACTGGTTTCGGTCGGCTTGAACTGTTTAGCACTATGAACACGGCTTTCACCACGCATAGTACGGTCATTATAAAACAATATTCCCGTCGTATTATCATCCTTATAAATCAAAGATGCATTATTACGGTCATCCTTGTAATGATATGTCGTAGAATGACGAGCCTGTCTCACAGGATTTCTTTCTGTACTAATCAAACCAAAGGAGGAACGGCTTTCAGCGCGAGTATAATTTAAGGTTATCTTATCTGAAAGCTTACCGCTCATGAACACACCTAAGGAGTTACCTTTATTGCGCGTAGTGTAGTAATCATAACCCTTGCGGCCTGTATAGTCATACCGCACCGGTGTAGATGGATCTTGAGTCCCCCCGTATTTTCTATCGATACCAACGAGGAATCGATCAGTACCATAAGAAATATCAAATCTCTTGGAGCCTCGATTACCTACAGCTACCGTAGCAGAACCGCCCTCTTTTGACGGCGTTTTTGTAATAATATTTATAACGCCACCTAAAGCTTCTGCGCCATATAAGGTAGAGGCCGCCCCCTTTACAACTTCGATGCGCTCAATGGCACTGGTAGGTATAGAGTCAATTCCGCTCTTACCATTTAAGTTCATAGGTACACCGTTTACAAGAACAAGTGCACCGCGATCGAGACCACGAATATTCGTACGGCTATCCATGCCACCAAAATCTGCGCCAGATGCACTAAAGGAGTTAATGGTTACACCCGGTACATTAGCGACCGCATCAAAAGCCGTCTTAGCACCGCTATTTTGTATATCCTCTTGGGTAATAACAGAAGTCGATACTGGTGTATCTAAATCTAATAACGATGTACGATTAGCGGTAACATTTATGGTAACTTCTTCCTCATTATTGTTCATTGTTACATCTAAAGCATAACTATTAATTGACATAGTAGTTAATGCCATAAGCACTGCTACATAGACTTGTTTATTCATTCGTTTCATCATCCATGCCTCTTTTTTCAATTATTCCATATTATATATAATATTTAATCGTCCATTTGGTAATGTTTGTACCGTGGCGGACACGCCGTAGATGTGTCGGATGGTCTCCTCTGTCAATACTTCGTTAGGGGTCCCTGTACACACTACGGAGCCGTCTTTTAAGGCAATGAGACGGTCACAATAAATAGCTGCTAAATTTAAATCGTGAATAGCAGCCACTACGGTTGCATCAAGGCGTTTTACAATCGTCATCAGTTCCAGCTGATACTTAATATCTAGATGGTTTGTCGGCTCGTCTAGCACTAGACATTCTGTGCGTTGTGCCAAAGCACGCGCTAAGATAACCCGTTGTTGCTCGCCACCAGATAAAGTATTAAAATTGCGGCTTTCAAAATCACTAAGTCCTACTTGAGCCAGTGCATGTCGCGCGATTTCATAGTCATCAATTTGATCTCGATCGAGCAATCCTTTATAAGGGGAACGGCCCATGAGAACCATTTCAAGGACGGAAAAATCAAAGTTAACCGTACTATGCTGCGCTACTACAGCCATTTTTAAGGCTGTATCACGATGGCTTAAAGAACTCATTTCAGTGCCATCAAAGAAAATCTTGCCATTGTTAGGTTGAAGTACTCGGTATAAGCATTTTAAAAACGTACTTTTACCACTCCCATTAGGACCTATAATTCCAACGAATTCCTTATTTCGTATATCTAGGGAAATATCATGCAGGATCGTTTTCAGACCAAATGAGACTTGGATATTATCTGTTTGAATATTCATTATTCCCCTCCAAATCCGTAGTTCTTACGCACCAACATATACACAAAGGTTGGTGCCCCAATGAGAGAAATGAGAATGCCGATTGGCAATTCTGCATGAGGAATAATGCATCGGCACAAGCCATCAGCGATAACGAGGAAAATACTACCTCCCAACGCGCTGAACGGAATCAAAGTCCAGTGATTCGTTCCGATTGTCATGCGCACGAGGTGAGGAATCAAGAGGCCTACAAAGCCAATCATGCCCGCCGCGTACACTACAAAACCGATGATAAGAGAGCTAATAATCAAATAGACTTGGCGGTACGTATGTAAGTCGCGCCCTAAAGTTATGGCCACCTCATCACCGAGGAGCATCATGTTTAAAATTCTGCTTTGAGACCAGAAAAAGATGATGCTCACGAGGACAACGACGGCAATAAACGGCAACATATCCCATTTAGCGCCCGCAAAGCTACCCATCAACCAATATGTAATGGTTTGGATGCCTTCCTTATCGTCCGCTAAATAAACCACAAAACTAGAGAAGGAGCTACATACGGCGCTTAACGCCAAGCCCCCTAAAATCAATTTCACCGAATTTGGTCGGCCACCCAAGTTCGAGATAAACAATACACCGAAGGAAATCGCCATAGCCCCAATAAAGGCCATAACGCCGACGAAGTTCTCACCGAACATAACGCCTACACCAAATAAAATAGCTATCGTAGCACCGAGAGACGCACCGGAGGAAATCCCCAAGATATAAGGATCTGCCAGTGGATTCTTAACGATGGCCTGCATGATAACGCCAGATACCGCAAGGCCTGCCCCAATAATAGCGGCCATCAACAACCGCGGCATACGTAGTAACCAAATAATGGTCTGCTCTGGGCCATTCATAGGATCATCAATAGCCAAAGGGCTAGAAAATTGATCCATTACAATATTAAAGATTTGAGAAAGTGAAAACTGTACTGTACCAACAGAAAGTCCCCATAGAATGGCTACTGCTAGCACCCCTATGAGGACAAATCCGCCAGCAGTATATCCAATACGTTGTAGCATACTGCTCCTTTATTAATGAATTAAATCAGGTACCCCTTCTGGATATAGATTAGGGTACAACCCATGCGATACGATGTCGATACCATCGGATAAACGAATACCAGGACTATATACAGCAAGCAATGGCAAGAAATGAACGCGCTTATTGCGCAACGCATTTACCCCTTGTAAACCTGGCTGCGTTAATACATAGTTCATAATCACATCTGCTTGGCTATATTCGCCATCAGATACAATCAAGAATATAACGTCCGGATTCTGTTCAATTACATCCTCCATACTAATAGTCGGTGTTTCCGTGTCAATTACATCCGCATGTAGGGAATCCCCTATATTACCTGCTAATGTCTTATGTCCATACAATCGAAAATGCTTACCTTCCACCTCAATAAACAATGCCTTTGGTGACTTTTCGTTAGCCGTTTGAGCTACCGTGTATGCCACAGATTGTTGCATCTCTTGAATGAGACGCTCTGCTTCCATGTTGCGATTAAAAATACGCCCCAAATCTCGAATATATTTATACTCCATATCCATGGTGAGCGCCGATTGAGCCCCCAAGGAGGACTCTGCAATATATACATTCGCTTGTCTCGCCTGCCAAAATGTAGGTGTTTGTAACATTTTATTTGTGAAAGTAGACTTCCACCCTACCAACAAATCAGGCTTCATCATCAATACACTTTCTAAATTGGCGTATTTCAGATCCTTGTATGGAATTGTATCGTACGCCTCACGGTATTCTGGTCGCACGTATTTGCGATCTGGAATCCCCATGCCCGCTACGATACGATCCCCTTCACCAAGAGCAATGATAGTTTCTATGGAGTTTTGCCACATCGCTACCACACGCTCGGGCACTGCCGTATAGGTACTTTCAAAAGGTTCACCTCGACGTACAAAGGATTCAATTGTCACTGGTGGCTGCAATTCGATATGTGCTGGTGTAGACTGATGGTCCTCAACAGTTACCTGCTGAGGACCACAACCTACACATATTAATAGACATAGTATTAATACGCTGAATCTAATCATTAAAATTTATATTTCGCCCCAATCATGAAGGAACGTGCTGGCATAGCCGCACTACCACGACCATTATAAGCGCTATAGCTTGTTTCATAAGCGCGGTTAAGAACGTTATTGACCACGATGTACGCAGTTAAATCTTTTGTTACATCATAGTTAAGGTTCCAGTCCACGATGAGGAAGCGTCTATGAGTGAATGCATAGTCGCTATTGCCAGTGTACCAGTTAATCAACAAACCAGAATATAGACGCTTGTTATCATAGGAAATGTTCAATGCATAGTGGTTTTGCGGACGCAAGCTGTTAATAGCCACGTTGATATCATCGCTATTGCTATAGCCCCAGTTTGGATCAAGAACCCAACCACCTTTAGATAACCATTTATCTTTCATATGAGAGTAAGACGCACTCATTGTTACATGTTCATTTAATCTGTGGTCTACTGTAATATTGAAAGATTGTTTGTTTTCTTTTGCATTAACTGCTGTTTTTTCAAAGTCGCCGGTTCTATTGTTCAAAATTGGCAATGTAGCGATGGCATTTCTCATACGCGTGTAATCATAATGAACTGCTACAGTAGTATTATTACCTTTACCAAACGTATGTAATAGGCCCCATGTGAAAGCATCGCCTTTTTCATCATCTAATGGTGTATTAAATACCCCATCAACCGCACTGTAGTCGCCTGTTTTAAGCGGTCTCAAGATGCGAGTCCAACCAGCGTACATGCTAGTCTTTTTGTTAAACTTAACTTGACCATGCAAGCTAGGTGTCAAGGCGCTTACGCTACCCTTACCTTGGGAGTCACCACTGCCACTACCTTGAATGCTGCTGTAATGTACATAACGTAATGCTGGTGTTAACTCCACATTGTTACCAATATAGATTTTATCTTGTAAGTACGCATATAAAGTATCACGACGAATATCAGAAGATACTACATTACCAGCACTTTTAACAGAACGGGAGTTCAACTTGGATCGGCTGTAGTCAATATTAGCGATGATATCATGCTTATCAAGTTGACGAGTCCATTGAAGTTCAGCACCAGTTTTGCTTTCCTTATACCAGCTATTTGGACTACCAGCCATACCGCCAGTCTCTGCAATCCATTGGCGCAATGCATCACGACGGTCTGGGAATGGAGCTAAGTTAGCATCAACCCAAGCATTAAATTGCTCTACAGTAGCACCATTAGGGAATGCCTTCGCATAGGCTTCACGAGCTTCTGCTTTTGTACCACGATACCAGGAGAATGTATCGCGACCTTCATAACGATGATCTAAACGATACAATCTTACAAAGCTTTCCATGTGGCCTTGGCGATCAAAAGTAAATTTTAAGTCTGTATCCAAGTTTTTGAACTTACTATAAGAACCATAATGACCGTCTAAAGCGAATAAATTATGGTAGCCAGGATTTCTAGAATCACCGTACAAAGTTGGAGCATAACCTTGAGGATTAGTAGCCGTTACATACTTAGGATCTGTAACCAACTTATTGTTCGCATCAAATTGACCAATAGTAGCATTGGAAATGATACGACGCCAATCGTCTTGATTCCAATATTTACGGCTTGGTGTAGCTATAGGATAGCCATCGCGACCTTTTTTGAAGTTCATAGAAAACTGTAAGCTTTGCTTCTTATTGAACTCATGATCAATACGCGTATTAAAGCCTTCTTCTTTCCACTTAGAACCAGTAAGTGTAGCTACTTCACCAGTGTCACCGTCCTTATATTTTGTATCTTGAGACATAGTGCGTGTAGCTGTCACAAAATAACCAGTAGAAGCATTTTTGCCAGCTGCACCTTGAACAGTTAAGTTGTAGCTGTGCTTATTCCAGCTGCCTGTTGCTACATCAACAGAGCCATTGAAATCGCCTTTACCACGACGTGTAATGATATTAATAACACCGCCAGTAGCATCGGAACCATATTGAGAAGCACCAGGGCCTTTGATAACTTCGATCTTATCAATAGCATCCATATTGGTCACTTCATCAATATTAACGCCTGTAGATTTAGAACCTTTTTTAGAACCTGTTCCAAGACGACCCGATGTAATATTGTCTACACGACGACCATCCACCAAAACTACAACGCGGGAGTCACCATTGATTGATACACCATTATTGTAGAATTGGTAACCATACTCACCACCACGGTAGCCTGGGTTTTGGAATGTAACACCAGGAACGCGTTTAATCGCTTCTGTTACATCGCGATAATGACGCTTTTCAATCTCTTCACGAGTGATAACCTTTACATCACCACCAGTACGGTAATAAGATTGCTCAGTAATAGTATTACCATACTCATCCTTAGCCGCATCGGCTTTCACCGAAACATTATGAACCTCATAGCCTTTGAAGTTCTCATCATACGCATATGCTTGATACGTACCTAACGCTAACGTTACTGCAATAGCAGCAGATAAAATACGATGACTTGTCATAAACCCTCCACACACAATAAAAATAATATTAAAACTAATCCTCTAACAAATGCGTTTCTTGTATTTTCTGAATTACAACTACACACAAACATAATTCATACATTATCAGCTATAGAAGATTAATTATAACCATAATCTACATTAACCACAATCGTAACTGGCTCACCTGTTGTATTCTCTATACCTCCAGAGCTCTCTACGAGGCTAGCAGCAGCATTATCGAGAATGCTAGAGCCACTACTACCGATCATTTCCGCACCAGCAAAGTTGCCATCGGCATCAAAAGTGATTTCAAAGGAAACTCGTCCACTGAGTCCACGGCGCACCGCCTGTTGCGGCATCACTTTATTACTCTCAACGCGAGCGATATAACCTGAACTATCGTAAGAGCCCCCACGACGTTCTACATCGCCAGGACCTGGGTCACCACCTTTAGATCCATTACCTTCTTCACCAAGCCCACCATTGCCAGCATTACCACCACCAGGGCCTGGTACATTGCCACTTCCTGGATTACCAACAGGATTATCAGTATTACCATTCAAATTGACTGATGCCGTCTCATTGCCACCTAAGTAAGGATTCAGATTTTTTAAGCCTTCTGTAGGCTTTCCCGATAAATCAGGCAACACACTTCCTGCTTTACCGCCCCCTGCGACGGGTTTGTCGTCAGGATGAATCTTTAGTTTCTCAGGATCTTTCTTCTCTTGAGAAAGTTCTTGCTGCCCCATATCGAGGTTGATAACCAAGTCTTTTTTTTGTGTTTCTGGAGGTTTTATATGACCAAGCCAATCACCTACAACACCCCAATACACAAAATTTAATACCAATGCAGCTACGAAAGGAATTCCATATCGTTTGTCTACCATAGAATCACTTCCGTTCTGTAGCTACGCTAACAAACCGAGCACCACTAATTTTAAGATTATCTAAAATATTGATAACATCCTTATACGCAATATCCTCAGAGGCACGTACAATAAATGCCTGTTGAGGTTCTTTTGCAACAATATCTTGAATTTCATTGCCCAGTTGATCAGGGACAATCTCACGTTCATTAAGATACATCTTATGTGTAGCTGTTAATGAAATTGTGATAGGCTCAATCGTCTTAGCAGAAGAAGATGAAGCCTTCGGTAAGTTAAGAGGAATTTGTTCCTCTGTATTCATGTACAACGTACTCATCATGAAAAATACGAGCAAGAAGAAAACGATATCAATCATAGGTATAATCATGATGGTAGGTTCTTTTTGTATGCCTACTGAACTACGTTTCATCGTTGACTCCTAATATATAAATCCATAATAGAACCTAATTTTTGCTCTAACTTTGCAATATCAGAATTTACTTTATCTGTACACCAACTATGGATGGCTAATGCTACGATAGCTACTGAAAGCCCCGTTGCAGTGGCAACCAACGCTTCAGATACGCCGCCTGTAATAACAGTAGGCGCACCAATATCGCCTCCAACGGCTGCGAAGGATCGAATCATACCAACAACAGTCCCCAAAAGTCCAAGTAATGGAGCCATTGTTACCATCATGCTAAGCCAGTTAAGACCACGTTTTAAACGTTCATCCATGTAACCTACCACATCATGTAAACGGTTCTCTAAACCTTCCGCACTATATACAGACTCCACGATAGGAGACACGAATCTACTCAATGCGTCATCACTATTTTTTATAGAATTTTCCAGAGTAGACCAATTATTACTATTACGACCTGCATCAATGCTATCGGACAACTGTTGTAACTCATGATTGATGTTTCTGTACGTACGAATACGTTCAAATAAAATAGTACATGCTGCTAACATGAATAGTACAAGTGGATACATAACGAAACCACCTGCATTAAATAGGTGAATTGTATACTCCATCATAGCCTCCATATAATGTATAAAATTACGTATTATTTAACAAAAAAATGGTCATCTATATTATTAGATTAACCACCAACATTGACATTATCCTATAAAGTATTTATAAGTACAATAACCCTATACCCCCTACCGTTATGGTATTTCTATAGAATTCCATTCTA
>CAMUQE010000008.1 GCA_947096075.1 Veillonella parvula
ATAAACAAAATAGATAAGTCTTTGGGGATAGGTGAAATTCCTTACCGGCGGTAAAGTCCGCGAACCTTTTAGGTATGAATCGGTGCAATTCCGATACCGACAGTAGAGTCTGGATGAGAAAAGACGAGGCACATTTGTTGTGCGTATTTATGATTACCCAAGGACTATGTATATAGTCCTTTTTTTATTGAGGTGATATGGTGGATGACGTATCATATATGAAACGCGCCATTGCACTGGCAAAATTAGCCACAGGTCACACCTCACCAAATCCTTTGGTTGGTGCTGTAGTGGTGAAAGATAATAAAATAATCGGTGAAGGTTATCATCATAAAGCTGGTACAGCTCACGCTGAGGTGCATGCCTTGAACCAAGCTGGTGATAATGCTAAAGGTGCTACTTTATATGTAACACTAGAGCCATGCTCCCATTATGGTAAAACCCCACCTTGTGCGCTGCGTATTATCGATGCTGGCATAGCTAAAGTCGTAGTAGGTAGTACAGATCCTAATCCACTAGTATCTGGAAAGGGCATGGATTTACTCCGGGAAGCAGGCATAGAGGTTGTTTGCCCCGTATGTAGTGAGGAATGTGCTGAACTAAATGAGCATTTCTTTACCTATATACAGACAGGTAAACCTTTTGTAACTATTAAAAGTGCTATGTCACTAGATGGTAAGATTGCCACTTTTACAGGTCAATCCCAATGGATTACAAATGAGTCCTCCCGTCGAGATGGACATGTACTGCGTGCCACACATGATGCGATGCTCGTTGGTATTGGTACAATTTTGGCGGATAATCCTCAATTAAACTGTCGTTTAACTGAGACTGAATTAGCAGAGGCTTTATTAGATACAAGGATACTTGATGAGCCGATTCATGTTCATCAACCAGATGTAATTATCTTGGATAGTCTAGGAAGAACGCCTACTAACAGTCAGGTTTTTGACATAGAAAATCGAAAGGTGCATATATTTGTATCTAAAGGTTGTCCTAAGGATCGGATACAAGCCTTAGAACAAGTTGGTGCTCAAGTAACCGTAGTAGAATCTATTTCTACTCGTAAAAGCAAGAGCACAGACATTGTGATTGATATTAAGAAATTATCTATCGATGATATTCTTACGAAACTAGGTGAACTAGGTTACACATCTATTCTTGTTGAAGGTGGATCCGCAATTATCAGTTCTTTTGTGGAAACGATGAACTTTGATAAGGTCGTAACATATATTGGAAATACTATTATTGGTGGTAACGATGCTACACCAGCTGTAGGTGGCCGTGGTTTTGAAAGTTTAGAGGCTTCGCCGCAATTAACTTTTACCAAGACTAAAGTATTAGATAATAACATTCGCATTGAAGCGTATCGTCAAGGGAGGAAGGGTGCTTATGTTCACGGGAATTGTTGAAGAAATTGGCCGTGTAGAAAGCATTAAAAAGGGCCCTAAATCTTTAGCTATAACGATACGGGGAAATAAAATTTTTAGTGATCTAAACATCGGTGACTCTGTAGCTGTTAATGGTGTATGCTTGACGGCTACTACAATCGGTAATGGCGTATTTACTGCCGATGTAATGCCAGAGTCGATTAAGATGACTACTTTTACTAATTTGAAAGTTCATCAACCAGTCAATTTAGAGCGAGCTATGCTTGCGAATGGTAGATTTGGTGGGCATATTGTGGCGGGCCATGTAGATGGTACAGGCCGCATCATTAACCGTGAACAAACGGATAATGCTATTATCTTTACCGTAGAGGCCCCTAAATCCGTTATGGATTATGTGATCTATAAAGGATCAATTACCATCGACGGAATTAGTCTAACTATAATGCGCAGGACGGACAGCAGTTTTTCCGTTTCTATTATTCCTCATACATTGGGTGAAACGATTTTAGGTTCGGCTCATATTGGTACAGAGGTTAATTTAGAGACCGATATCGCTGGTCGATACATTCGTCATTTTATGAATCTTAGTAGTGAATCTACTGAGGATAAAACAAAGAAATCTATGCAATCCCTCTTAGTAGAGAATGGATTTATATAAGTAAGGAGCGTTCCTATGAGCGAACAATTACATTCTATTGATGAAATCTTAAAAGATCTTAAAGCAGGTAAGCCTGTTATTATCGTTGATGATGAAAGCCGTGAAAACGAAGGTGATCTTATCATTGCTGCAGAGTTTGCGACGCAAGAAAACATTAACTTTATGGTTAAATACGCCCGCGGTATCGTATGTACACCTATGCGCCGTAAAGCGTTAGAAAAGCTTGGGATTCCCGCAATGGTTACTAAAAACACTGATAACCATGAAACTGCTTTCACTGTTACTGTTGACCATGTAGATACTACAACCGGTGTATCTCCAGCAGAGCGTGCCTATACAATTCAAAAATTATTAGATCCAACTGCAAAACCTCAAGATTTTCGCCGTCCAGGTCATGTGTTTCCACTTGTTTATAAAGAGGGGGGCGTATTGGTACGACAAGGCCATACGGAAGCATCTATCGATCTTTGTCGCTTAGCCGGGTTACAAGAGGCTGCCGTTATTTGTGAAATCACAAAAGATAATGGCGATATGGCACGTTTACCGGATCTTATGGAATTTGCTAAAAAACATGATTTGAAAATTGCTTCTGTGGCGGAACTTATTGAATACCGTAAACAACATGAAGATATGGTTGAACTTGGTGCATGTTCTAAATTACCTACTAAATTTGGTGATTTTAGTATCTTTGTATTTAAGAATGAATTAGATCATAAAGAACATTTAGCTATTGTCAAAGGTGATGTTCAAAATTGTAACGATGTACTTGTACGTATTCACTCTGAATGTTTGACAGGCGATGTATTTGGTTCTAAACGATGTGACTGTGGTGAACAATTAGACAATGCATTGCGTGCTATTGAAAAAGAAGGCAAAGGCGTTGTAGTATACATGCGTCAAGAGGGCCGAGGTATTGGGCTGACTAATAAAATTAAAGCCTATGCATTACAAGAACAAGGCCTTGATACAGTAGAGGCGAATGAGCAATTAGGTTTCCCTGCAGATATGCGTGAATATTCTTTGGCGGCACAAATTATACGTTTTTTAGGTATTAATAGTATTCGCTTATTAACTAACAATCCAGAAAAACGTCATGGCTTAGAACATTGGGGAATTGATGTGACTAGTCGTGTACCACTTATTATTGCAGCAAATAAATTTAATGCAGGCTATTTGAAAACAAAAGAAGAAAAAATGGGTCATATGTTAGAAGACTAATAATGGTCTATCTTCAATTTAGAATGTTTTTTCATACATAGAAAATCTATGTACAGAATATAGGAGGTCATCATAATGGTAGTTCAAGAAGGTAATTTGTTAGGCTCTGGTAAGAAATTTGCTATTATTGGTTCTCGTTTTAATGAATTCATCACATCGAAATTAATTGGTGGAGCAGAAGACTGCTTATTGCGTCATGACGTTAAACAAGAGGACATTACAGTAATCTGGGTTCCCGGTGCTTATGAAATTCCATTGATTGCTAAAAAAGCTGCCTTATCTGGTCGTTATGATGCAGTTATTTGTGTAGGTGCCGTTATCCGTGGTTCTACTACTCATTATGATTATGTATGTAATGAAGTAGCAAAAGGCATTGCCCACGTTTCATTAGAAACTGGTATTCCAGTTATGTTTGGCGTGGTTACTACAGAAAATATTGAACAAGCAATTGAACGTGCTGGTACAAAAGCAGGTAATAAAGGTTACGATTGTGCTATGGGCGCTATTGAGATGGTTAACCTTATCGATCAAATCTAAGAATTATATATATAACACTCAGTATCTCATGGTACTGGGTGTTTTTATATTATCGAAAATATGTTCTTTTAAATTTAAATCAAACTAGACGAACATATATTCTTAATTATTGAAAGTTAAATATTTGACATGATATACTATATAAGCAATATAAAAGTAATATCGAAAATAAGAAGAAATAAGGAATGATAGAATGGATTATATAAAACGTTTTACAACCCGAGAAGGGGTTCGTATGTCTTTAGCTGTAACAACCGATACAATTGAAACAGCTCGTATACGTCACGATTTATGGCCTGTAGCAACAGCTGCTTTAGGTCGTGCTATGACGGGGGCTATCTTATTAGCTGGTGATTTTAAAAATCATGAAAACGTAAGTTTACGCATTAAGGGTGATGGTCCACTAGGTGTGGTACACGTAGATGCATTTTCAGATAATACGGTTCGTGGTTATGTAGATGAACCTCATGTAGATGTACCATTAAAACATGCTGGTAAACTCGACGTTGGTGCCGCAGTAGGTCATAATGGGGAAGTGCAAGTTACGCGATTTACACAATTGGCGCAAGACTATACTTCTACAAGCCCGATTCAAAGCGGTGAAGTAGCAGAGGATTTGGCCTACTATTTGTATGCTTCTGAGCAAGTACCTTCTACAATCAGCCTTGGCGTATTGGTAGATCCTGATTATCATACAGTTGTAGCTGGAGGTTTTATCGTACAAGCCTTGCCAGATGCGACAGATGCTGCATTAGCACAAGTAGAAAAAAACATTAATGAACTAGGTCCTGTAACAGAATATTTGAAAGCTCATCCAGATGGTAAAGGTCTTATGGAACGCGTATTAGACGGCTTAACTGTTAATGAGGTATATAATGAGCCTGTTAATTTCCAATGTCGTTGCGGTCGCGATCGTTTTGCTGGCGTTCTTATGACATTACGTGAAGAAGATAAAAAAGCCATTCTAGAAGACGAGACGACAGAACTAGTATGTCATTACTGTAATGAAAAATATCATTTCAGTCGTGAAGAGCTACAAGATATGTTTAAGCTAAAAGGTCCAGTTCAATAATAAAGATTTAGAACTAAATAATATTTAGAAAAATTACAGGCTATATGGTTTTTCCTATAGCCTGTTTTTGTATTCTATGAGAAAATAAAAGATAAGAGTTATTAATAATAGGAGGTCACAATGAGTGCAATCGGTGTAATTGGTGGTACTGGTGTTTATGATCCAACCATCTTTGAAAATATTCATGAAGAATCCTTAATGACACCATATGGTGAAATAGATTATGTACAAGGTACATACCACGGAAAAACAGTCATCTTTGTTGCGCGTCACGGCAAAGATCACACAATTCCTCCACATAAAATTAACTATCGTGCTAATATTTGGGGGCTCAAAAAATTAGGTGTTACATTTATTATTTCAACAACTGCGGTAGGTTCCTTGAATGAAAACTTCAAGCCTGGTCATTTCGTTTTGACTGATCAATTCTTAGATTTCACTAAGAATCGCATCACTACATTCTATGAAGGTGGTGACCGTCCAGTGGCACATCTTGATGTAACAAATCCTTACTGCCCTGAGTTGCGTGATATTCTTCAAAAGGTGGGAACGGAACAAGGCCTTACTATTCATAACGGTGGTACTTATGTATGTACGGAAGGTCCTCGTTTTGAAACTCCTGCGGAAATTAAAATGTTCCACATGCTCGGTGGGGATACAGTAGGTATGACAAATGTTCCAGAAGTAAATCTTGCTAACGAAGCTGAAATGGCTTATTCCACAATTTCGATGATTACAAACTATGCAGCAGGTATCTCCGAAGCGGCTTTAACACATGGTGAAGTAGTAGAAATGATGGCTGACATGGCGGCTCAACTTAAAGCTCTTATCTTAGGTGCTATTGATGCAATCGATGTAGACGCACGCTATGATGCTCACAATCGCATGCATGAATATGGTGGTTTTAAATTATAATCCATTCATCCTAGAAAACAATAGTTCATCGAAGGAGATACTATGATTAATATTGAATGGCGTAAAGATACGCTAGTATTATTAGATCAAACTAAATTACCAACAGAGATTTCCTATGTGCACTGTACTGATTGGCGCCAAGTGGCTGAGGCTATTAAGATGCTTCGCGTCCGTGGGGCTCCAGCTATTGGTGTAGCAGCTAGCTATGGTTTAATCTTAGCTGCTATGGAAGCAGGTCGCCAAGAGGTTCCATTTAGTGAGCAATTAACGAGTCTATATGACTTTAGTGAAACATTAAAGGAAACGCGTCCTACAGCAATTAATTTGGCATGGGCTGTAGATCGTGTCATTTCTCTTGTGAAAGCTAATGTTAAAAGCATGTCCTCTATGAATGAAGTGGCAGACCTCATTACTAAAGAGGCTATTATCATTCACGAAGAAGATGTATCTTTAAACCGTCGTATGGCCGAAGCAGGGGCTTCATTATTTGAGGGCAAAAACAATATTCGCATCTTAACTCATTGTAATGCTGGTGCACTAGCTACAGGTGGTTTAGGTACAGCACTTGGTGTTGTCCGTAAGCTACATGAAAATGGTCAATTAGAACGCGTATATGCGGATGAAACACGTCCACTATTACAAGGTGCTCGTCTTACTGCTTTTGAACTTCATGAGGATGGTATTCCTGTAACATTGGAAACAGATAATATGGCTGCTTATGCTATGCAACAAGGTCTCATAGATGCTGTTATTGTTGGCGCAGATCGCATTACTACAAAAGGTGATGTAGCCAATAAGATCGGTACTTATGGTGTAGCCGTTCTTGCTAAATTCCATAACATTCCGTTCTATGTGGCGGCACCATATAGCACATTTGACTTTACCTTGGAAAGTGGTACCGATATTCCTATAGAGATGCGCGATGATTATGAAGTAACATCCTTACACGGTGTTCAAACAGCCCCTAGTGGTATTGATGTACTTAATCCTGCATTTGATGTAACACCTCATGAACTTGTAACAGCGATTATCACCGAAGAGGGAGTATTGACTCCAAATTATGAAGAATCAATCGGTAAGCTACGCCAGATTGTAGAATCTAAATAATCTATTATCTTAATGATTATCTTATTAAGAATTCTAAATATAAACAATATATTATCTATATAAGTAAGTATCTACAACGATATTAACAACATTATATAATATCAATAAATCTAAGTAGATTTACTATCAACTATTTATTTTATTGTATCTACTTGTATGAGTAAAAGGAGATATTATGCAATCTTTAATTAGAGACATAAATTTAGCAACAGAAGGTCGCAAAAAAATTGATTGGGTTTCTAACTTTATGCCTACATTAAACACATTAGGTGACCGTTTTGAAGCAGAACAAACTTTCAAAGGCCAAACAATTGTTGTTAGTGTTCACTTGGAAGCAAAAACAGCATACCTTGCGACTGTATTAAAACGCGGTGGTGCAGATGTAATTGTAACGGGCTCCAATCCGTTGTCTACACAAGACGATGTAGCTGCAGGTCTTGTAGATATGGGCATTACTGTATATGCTTGGTACGATTGTACTGATGAAGAATATTTTAACTTCCTCCATAAAGCACTTGATCATAAACCACATATTATCATTGATGATGGTGGTGATTTAGTAAATCTATTGCATACTACACGACAAGATGCAAAAGAACGTTTGTTAGGGGGGAGTGAAGAAACTACAACAGGTGTACATCGTTTATATGCATTAGAGAACGCTAAACAATTAACATTCCCTATGATTGCTGTAAATGACTCTTACTGTAAATATCTTTTCGATAATCGCTATGGTACAGGTCAGTCCGTTTGGGATGGTATCATGCGCACTACGAACTTGACTGTAACAGGTAAGAACGTTGTTGTTGCTGGTTATGGCTGGTGTGGTAAAGGCGTTGCGATGCGCGCAAAAGGCCTTGGTGCACACGTATATGTAACTGAAGTAGATCCAATTAAAGCTATAGAGGCTGTATTTGATGGCTTCAAAGTATTGCCTATGATTGAAGCCGCTAAGGTTGGGGATATCTTCTGTACTGTAACAGGTTGTAAAGATGTTATTGTAAAAGAGCATTACAAAGTGATGAAAGATAAAGCTATCTTATGTAATGCTGGTCACTTTGACTGCGAAGTGAATGTTTCTGATCTTACTGAACTTGCTGTAAGCCACGAAAGGGTTCGCCAAAACATCGAAGGCTATACTATGTCTGATGGTCGTAAACTCTATGTATTGGCTGAAGGCCGTCTAGTAAACCTTGCAGCTGGCGATGGTCACCCTGCAGAAATTATGGACTTGTCATTTGCTATGCAAGCCCTTGCTGCAGAGTATATCTTGAAAAACGGTAAAGAAATGGATCCAAAAGTATACGTATTGCCTCATGAATTAGATGTGGAAATCGCTAAACTTAAGTTGAACTCCATGGGCTATGACTTAGATTCTTTAACACAAGAACAAATCGATTATCTAACAAAAGTAAACTAATACTGTATTGAAATATAATGGTTTCTGTAATACATTTTGTATCTAAACTATACTAGCTTTCAAATTAAACAAATATAACCGAGCTATCATGGCTCGGTTATACCTATGAGGGAAGACTATGTCTGATTTATTGATTACTCATGTAGACGTCCTCACCGATGAGGGGGTTCTAAAAAATCATGCCATTGCAATTAATAATGGTTATATTACAGCTATTTTAAACGATAGTGAAGCTGAAAAGGTAAAAGTCTCTGCTAAGGAAGTACTAGACGGTAAAGGTCAATTGGCTACGCCAGGTCTTGTAAATACACATACTCATATTGCGATGGGTCTATTTAGAAACTATGCAGATGATCTTGAGCTTATGGAATGGCTTGAAACGGCTATTTGGCCAACAGAAGCAAAATTAAATGACGATTATGTACGGTACGGCACACAACTCGGTATTGCTGAAATGTTGCGCACTGGTACCACTACATTTAGCGACATGTATTTCTTTATGAATACTACTGCTGAGGTGGTAAAAGAAACAGGTATTCGCTCTGTATTGTCACGTGGCTTAGCCGGTGTATCCCCAACAGCAGATCAAGCATTAGTTGAAAATGCTGACTTATTCCGCACTTGGAACGGCTTTGATAATGACCGCATCAAAGTATTGCTTGGACCACATGCACCATATACTTGCCCTGATGATTATATGGAAAAGGTGATTGCCTTATCTCATGAATTAAATTGTGGTATTCATATGCACTTGTCCGAAACAAAAGGAGAAGTGGAGACTGTTATGAAAGCTACTGGTAAGACACCAATTGCGCATATGCATGATTTAGGTTTATTCTGGAATACTACCTTAGCCGCACACTGCGTTCATGTGACAGACGAAGATATGGCTATTATGTCTGAAAATAATGTAGCCGTAGCGCATAATCCACAATCTAATTTAAAATTAGCTAGCGGTATTGCACCAGTACCTGAAATGATTGCCAAAGGTATTACGGTTGGTCTTGGTACAGATGGCTCCGCTTCTAATAATAATGCTGATATGCTTGAAGAAGTACGTCTTGCAGCAACATTACATAAAGCACGTCTTTATGATCCAAAGGCTATTCCTGCTCAAGCCGCATGGAACATGGGCACTGTAGAAGGTGCAAAAGCATTGGGATATACAGATCTTGGTGTATTAGATAAAGGCTATCGTGCAGATATCGTGCTATATGATGTATCTGGTATGCACTGGATGCCTCGTTACAATGATTTAGCAGCTCTTGTATACTCTGCTAATAGCTCCGATGTAAATACTACAATTGTGGGTGGTAAAGTTCTTATGAAAGACAAAGAACTGCTTACAATTGATGAAGAAAAACTTCGCGCAGAAATCACTAAGGCTCAAGCGTATTTCAGTAACTAATATATTAGAAAAAAACTATATCTGTAATTGATTAACTTCTTGTTGTCTATTGTAGTACTATTTAGGTTTGTATTCATATAATATAAGTTTGTATGCGAGGTACTGCTATGCTAAAAAGAATACTTCAATACCTTTCACTCTGTATCGTGCTAGTTAGTTTATTTATATTAGCTGGTTGTAGTAGTAATAGTGCGTCTTCTCAGTCTAAAGGACCTGAAGGGGAATGGATTGCTTACTCAGGCTATACCGTTCAAAATGTAGTGAGTGCTGTAGACACACCAATTTTTATCCTTAATGTAAAGGCTCGTAACGATAGTAAGACGATTTATACAGTAGATATGAAAGCCTATAACTATCAATATACAACACCTGAAAAGAGACCTATTATTGAATCTACCCAAATGGTAGGGGATATAAAGGAAGCTCGTCTAAATTATATTACGGCCCTTACACTTGTAATGAGTGCTAATGATATAGTAGGTAATTCAGAGAGCTCAAATCCAAATACAATCAAGATGGATATTAGGGATATACCAAATACTGATCTTATTTATGATTCAAAAACAGATACTATTAAATTTTCGGATCAAACTTTTAAACGTGTGAGCGATACGAATAATTTACAAACATTGGCTGATGCGTATAAGAAGGATCTTCAAGTAGCCTCTAATAAATATTTAGAAGAGGTTGGTAATGCAGCCAACCCTAAAACAAAATTTATAATAACCTATAGTTTTGACGACTTTATCATCAAAGACAATAAGAAATAATAAATAAAAGAAAACTCACTCATTTTATGATATGTTCCTTTATTAAATAACTAATAAAGGGGTACATATTATATGGAGTGGGTTTATTTTATAATGTTTTACTATAAATACTATTTTATTACTTTCACCAAGAACATTGGTACAGGGATATAAAACTCATCTTCTTCATTGTAAATACGAGGTCCTACTGTGGAATCAATGGTGACAGAGCTAGCACCTAATTTTGTGAGCAGTTCCCTATCCCATTGATGACGTGTAAAGGATGAAATTTCAAGCATATGATAAATGGTATGACATCGTTCTTTTAATTCCTTACTAACATGTTCGTGAGCATGATGAACGGATTGTGGTACATCATGGTGATTACGAGCATGTTCCGCATCATAATTGAGAATTAAACCACCTGAGCGAATAACGCGTAACCATTCGGCATAGGCTTTATCTGGATGAGGTAAGTTCCACGTCACATTACGAGCTACAACGATATCAAAGGTATTAGTATTAAAGCTAAGATTTTCTGCATCCATTACGGAGAAAGTTGCATCACAATCTAGCGACTGTGCTAGTTGATTCGCTTCATCTATCATATTGGGCGTAATATCAATACCATGCACTGTATGACCTAGTTGAGATAGGATGATGCTGAAAAATCCAGCTCCACAACCAATATCTAATATACGTAAAGATCTATCAGAATCAAATATATGACTTGTTAATTCGTCTATCCATAATTTTAGTTTTGGACTTTCCAATTCTTTAGCGCGTAAAGCACCAAAATCTTTAGCCCGATCTGTCCAATAGGATGTAATAAAGTCTTTATCATCCTTCATAGGGTGATTGCGTTCAAAAATATCGTTCATATTTTACTTCTCCTCATATTCTATAGTATTTATAGTATCATAAAATAATAACGAACTATACAGCAAAAATCACATTAATTCCATAAATACTAACTATGAGGTATGATATAATACTTCTATGTTTTATTTTAAGGAAAGGGCAGGGCTATGATATTACAGACTGGACAACGTACAGATATTCCTGCTTTTTATGGCCAATGGCTAATCAATCGTGTCCGTGAAGGGTTTGTAGATGTTCGTAATCCTTATAATCCTCTACAGGTGACACGTTATTTTATTACTCATGAGATAGTAGATGGTATAGCATTCTGTACTAAGAATCCTTTACCCTTTATTCCTCTATTAAATGAAATTGTTGATTTCAGGCAATATTGGCATATTACTATAACGCCTTGTGGAACTGATATTGAGCCTTATGTACCACCTTATCCTTCTGTTATAGAGAGGTTTAAACACATTTCTAAACTGCTTAATTCTCAATCTATGGTGTGGCGCTATGATCCTATCATTTTAACCAATGAGTATACAGTAGATTTTCATTTTGAAAGCTTTTATAAAATGGCCAAGTCCCTTAAAGATTATACAGATACTGTTGTTGTAAGCTTTTTAGATATATTTGATAAGGTGGCTCAGAATTTCCCAGAAGGGTACAGACCGAGTTTAGATGTTCAAAATAAGATTATTAAAGAATTTCTATCCATAGCTCGTTCTCATCATATGACTCTCAAAACCTGTGGAGAAGAGCATATCTTTAAAGAAATTGGTGCTGATACGGAGGGGTGCCTTACTTTAGATTGTTATGAAAGGGCCTGGAATATAAAATTAAAAGCACCAAAACGTACGCCAGCACGACCAGAATGTAATTGTTATTTACATGGTGATATTGGTGCCTACGATAGCTGTAGCCACTTTTGCCGTTATTGTTATGCCAATACTAATCAAGCAGCAGTTCGATATAATCGTTTACATCATGATCCAAATTCTAGCTTACTTATTGGAAAACTTTCAAAAAGAGAAATTATCAAAGAAAGTTCGGAGAAGAGCTGGATTGTAGAGGAAACTATAAAACAAGATAGCTTATTTTAAGCAAAATTACTAGAAATTACTAAATTAAATGAATTGACTTACCGTGTAAAATAGATACCAAAGGGGTTGTCAAGAAGGAATCTCAGGAATATAAGAGAGTGTAAATGTATTTTTTGTTTAATTTAAAAGGAGGTGCATTTATGATAACGTATAAGAAAGATAGTAAAGATAATTTACAATCATCTGACTCATCTATGCCCGTGTTAGCAATGTGTTACGACTTTGATAAGACATTAACCCCTGACGATATGCAGGCACAAGGTTTCATTCAATCGGTAGGCTATAACGAAGAGCAAATCAAACAATTTTGGCATGAATCAAATCAATTGGCTAAAAAACATGATATGGATAATAACTTAGCCTATATGTACAAAATGATTCAAGAAGCAGTAGGCCATTTCTATGTAACAAAAGATAAGCTCATGGAATACGGCAATCAAGTAGAATTATACGAAGGGGTACGGACTTGGTTTGAACGCATTCGTCAATATGGCTTAGAACAAGGCGTTAAGATTGAACATTATATTATTTCGTCTGGCTTAAAAGAAATGATCGAAGGCACTGAAATGGCAAAAGAGGGGGCTTTCACCAAAATCTATGCCAGTGCATTTATGTTCGACGATAAAGGTGTCGCTGTTTGGCCTGCACAAGCCATTAACTATACGAATAAGACACAATTTTTGTTCCGCATTCAAAAAGGAATTCTCGATATTAATGATACTGGTGTTAATGATTACATTAAGCCTGAAAATCAACGAGTCCCATTCCGTAACATGATTTATATTGGGGATAGCGATACAGATATTCCTTGTATGAGTCTTGTGAACGCTAATGGGGGTCATTCTATAGGTGTTTATGATCCATTTAAGAAGGATAAAGAAAAGGTATATAAGATGATGCGTCATCATCGTATCCGTTATTATGCACCTGCAGACTATTCTAATGGTTCAAAACTAGATACATTAGTAAAGCAAATTATTCGTAAAACTGCAGCCTACGAAGTATTAGAAGGCGAATATATTCATTGTAAATACGAAGCCGAGGAGTAATATGGAACAATCTAAATTAACTAGCGAATGGATTCAAACCTTTAACCGATTAGGTTCTGAAGGTAAATTAAAACCTACCGTACCATATCATGATTTATTTAACCGAAAAGAGTTAAAAGGGTTTCCGTTACATACATTACCTATGTGGACGGTAAATTTTCCAACAGGATATATTACGTGTTGTGATCCTCTAGTAACATTGCCAAGCAAACCAGATACATATCTTAGACAGGTAACACCAGGTACGTATCTGTTAGAGACTAAGATAATCGAAATGGAACCAAATGAATATCGTTATGTAGCTAGTCGAGTTGTTTTTAGTGGAAATGAACCTGTATACTATGAATTAGCATTAAAAGGAACTGAAGACTTAACCGATTTAGATGATGGAGATACCTATATTGGGTTTCCTGTAGATTCAGGTTTAGCTACAATTGTAGATGCACAAACAATTGAAACATATAATAAGTTTTATGAACAATGGCATATAAACTATCCTGAAAAAAATATCTACGATGATTACTATAGTGATTTATTCCAATTAAATGCTATGGCATATCCACAATACCAACGTTCTAAAGGAGATTGGATTAACTTTACAATTCCTGATACGGAATTGACAGTACCGATGATTCAATCTGGGTTTGGCGATGGTTTATATCCAGTATACTGGGCATTTGATAAAGATGGCCAAATTTGCCAAATTATTATGGAATACATAGATTGCAGCGAAGCATATGAGTAATATATTAGCGCTGTAGTGAAGAAATTAACTAGATATAACTGAATATATAAAAATAAGGCGCTTAGTATAACTAAGCGCCTTTTAATATGATCGTATTATATTTTGAGATTTAAATACCAAAAGTCCAGTTTACTAATACGCGAATGATACTTAAACTAAGAATAATTTCAGCAAGAAATCTTAAAGAACTCTCCATGCCATTACCTAAATGTTTTAAACCGCCAATTTTGGCCTTACTTACAATATCACACCAGCACATAAAATTCCTCCATAAGAGTATATGAGTAAATTAGATAATTTATATTACCATTTTACAATCTGATTCTAAAAAATTCAATATAAATTTTATGTAATAATAATACTTTATTGGCATATAGAATAATTAAGAATATGAAAAGTATAGTTTATTTAAAGAATATAAATATGTTAATATGAAATCAAATATTAATGTGTTGTGTAATGGAGCTAAATCTAATGGAAAATATGGCCTAATGGATTATAACGGTAATATAATTATTGAACCTAGGTTTGATAAAGTTACTATTAATGAATCTGAGTTAGCGGAATATATAAAAGAAATAGATTCATATGATAAATAATTAATTTTTTACTGATTATTTTGATTAACTAAAATAAACTAGCTTATAGACTTATAGGCTAGTTTTTGTTTGGAGTATAAATTACTTCCGATAACGATATATTATCGGAAGTAATTATAGTAAAAAAATTGGGCCTGAATGGCCCAATCCCTTATGTTATATGTTTTTTTAGCTTATTAAGCTTATTTACGTTTAAATGTATATGGTTCGTACTCTACATCATTATGGCGATTAGTCCACCAGTTCCAACCAATTCTTGCAAGCTTCCATGCAATGAATCCTACGATAATTCCCAATACTAAGCCTGTTAATACATCTGTTGGGTAATGTACAAATAGATATACTCTAGAAAATGCTACTACTAATGACCCAAGTAATGCTATAATTCCCAAATATCGCTTCTGAGGCGCTATTTGGCTCAAGCCTAGGTAAATGGTCATGGCTGATGCAAATGAACCAAAACTATGGCCTGACGGGAATGAATAACTATTTGCTTTTGGTAATGCAGATTCTAATGGTACTGTTACATTAGGAAAATCTACAAATGGTCTTAATCTAGCTACATGTGGTTTTAAACCTTGGTCACCGATGATTAATACAAATCCTAATGCAATTATTATAGCTACGCCTAATACACGATATTTTTTCTGTAACATCAATAATAAGGCAATTACAATCCATAAGGCACCGCTGCCAGTAATTTTTGAAATAAATGCCATAATAGGTGTTAAAAAACTATATACAAGGTGATCATGTACATAGAAGATTAAAGAGTGATCAAATTGTAAGATTGTGTCCATAGCTTCCTCTTCTATTTTGTTAAATGATAATTGATGAGAATGGATGAATGTAGATTATATCCTCAATATTCTTTATTGGATTCTTATATACTTTATACTGTGTATATATCGCTTTCTCATTTACATCCAAATAATAGCCTAAACTATTTATACATCATGGTCAATAGCTTAGGCTATATTTAATAAAATCTTTAATTATGATTTCTTTTTGTCCGGTTTTTTCGGTGGATTTGGTGGTGCTGCAGGTGTTGTAGGCATTGTAATAATCGTATCTACTGGATCATATACGGACTCAAAGGAATCTGTTTGCGTTACCCAGTTACCATAGGTAATGGTTCTATACGTATTCATTGTTAAACCTACATGCCCCTCCTGCACTTCTTTTTCTTTTAATGAAGGATCTACCCTAGTGATAGTTTTGTTAGGAATTTCGCCATAGTCTCCTACAGAAATAGAAACATTTTTAGGCTTATCTTGAGCCGTACCTATTATATAGATCGTTAACGTTCCGTTGTTCATAACACTAAGGATATAAATAGATTGTTGGTAAGGATTTCTAAACTTAAAGTCTAAATAGCCCCAAGCTACTGTAGCATCACGACCAGCTTGAATATATCCTACTGGCTCAAAGTGTGGTGTACGCTCGATAATATTCATACCGGATAGTAAAGCTGTATTAAATATGGTAGAACTTACTTGACAAATGCCACCGCCAATACCTGGAACTAATTTGCCATCAATCATAACCGGTGCATCATCATAGCCAGCCTCTGCAGTACGTTCACCTACAACATCGTTAAAGGAGAATTGTGCACCAGGCTTAATTAGGGTACCGTTTATTTTATCTGATGCTAATTGGATATTATGAGTTCTGCTTTCATTACTAGGATCATACTCTGTAGTGTAAGAAGCTAATACAGTATTCAATGGTTTTAAATCGGCATCACTTACTTTTACAGTATTCTGTGTAGTAAATACCATAGATAAGGAATTAATACTATCACCAGCCTGTAAATCATCTTTTAATTTCTTTAGCGTAGCATCAATATCAATACGCTTACCTTCTTTAGCCGCATGGAATACAACTTGCCCATTCTCAAGCGTTAGATATGCATCATGTCCTGGTGTATCAATTGTTTTAGCCAATTCACTTAGATAGGTTTTACCTTTTACCTCATCAAGCTTATATTGTGGCTTAAAATGATGACCGTAGAATAAGGCATTAAATCGATTTGAAAGTAGTGTCCATATATCATCTTCATAGCCATATGTAGAAATAGCTTTTACCATAGCATCTGAATCGATTTGGATCCCTAAATCATGATAGGTAGCTTGTTGTTTTTTATTATTGCCCATATCAATAGATATAGTTTGAGGAATTTTACTATTTAACTCTTGTAATCGAGCCTGTAATTCATTCTTAGGTGTATTAGATAGATCTGTATCATTGTAATATACACCATAAGAAATGTTTTCTGTTGGAATGTATGAACAGCCGCTCGTCCCTAAGAGGGCAAGCATAGTTCCTATTAATATATATTTCTTGTTCATTTTATTTATAAACTCTCCAGAATTAGTTATCACATTCTTTAATTATAGCATATTAGTGTCTAATCTATGGTACAATTATATTGATTATTTTAGGGTAAGGGTGAACTATGTCAAAGTCTAAAGAGCAACAGAAACATTTCTATTTGCGCAATAATGATGCGCTTATGAATAGCACTAAGTTGTCTATGAAAGCAAAACAAAGCATATTATTATCAAAGGCTGAAAACACTGTTGATGCCTACGAATCGGATTGGGACGATTTCGTAGATTGGTGTACTTATCAAAAGTTATCTTATTTTCCAGCTACACCAGAAACAATTGTGAACTACATAAATGATCTAGCTGATTATGCCAAGGCTAATACAATATCTCGTCGCATAAGCGCTATATCGGAGAATTATAATGCCTCTGGTCATAGAGATAATCCTTGTATGGCACCTATAGTAAAACAAGCTTTACGAGGGATTAGACGATTAAAAGGTACGTTCCAACAAGGTAAAACACCAGTTCTTCTAGAAGACATTGAAGATATTCTAGAGTGTATGGATAAACTAGATGTGCCTGAGTTGCAATTATTGCGTGATAAAGCAATTCTTTTAATTGGATTTATGGGCGCTTTTCGTCGCAGTGAAATTGCTGCCATTACAGTAGAACATCTACAGTTTTCTCCACAAGGTGTTGAAATCTTTGTACCATCGTCAAAAGCAGACCAAGAAGGTCAAGGTGCTGTTGTAGCGATTCCTCATCTATCTGGTTCTCCGTTAGACGCAGTACGTGCCCTACAGCAATGGTTACGTGCATCTGGTATTACTGAAGGGCCTGTATTTAGAGGTTTTACTAAAAATATGTCACTTCGTAAAACAGGCATATCCGATAAAATGATTGCAGAAATTGTAAAGAAATATATTTCTCTCATTGGTCTTGATCCAACTATGTATGGTGCTCATAGTTTACGGCATGGCTTTGCAACAACTGCCGCAGCTTATGGTGTTGAAGAACGTAATATTATGAGACAGACACGTCATCATAGTGTTAACATGGTTCGTCGTTATATTAATGAAGCCAATAAGTTTGTAGATAATCCTATTTCTACAATTTTTGAAAAACGATTTAGATGATAATTACCAATCAATTGATTAAGATAATATTTATAAATCGTATTCATACATCCAGTTTTAATGGAACCCTCCTCAATAGAAAATTCGGCGTATGTACAATTTACTTTTGTCGGAGGCTTTAGATAAGATATTTCACTAGTTATCTTAATTGTATAACCTTCAATAAATTTATCACTCTTATCCCTAAATTCCTCTATACGCATTATATCTTTTAAGTAGTTATAACAACCTTGGTCCTTAGCACCTTGCTCCTTCAACATATACACTTACATATTTCTCTACTACTTTATTGTATTCTTTTGAAAACTCTTCTCTGCTATACGTATGTTTATTAAATACCCAATGGACTTCATCATATGTAGGATAGTTAACTTCTTCATATTCATTAATAGCTTCAGTATCTTTACGTTCTGTAGTATCTTTACAATTTTTCTTATCGTAGAAATTTTCAATGGTTTCAAATATTACAGGATAATCCGCCTTGTACTCTTTTGGCTTAATTTGAGTTAATAGATATTTTACAACTTCACAACACCAACCAAGTTGTTTATCTAAGTGGTCTTCTTTTGTCATTTTCATGGCCGTCTCTATTAACTGTAAAGCTTTCTGTACATGTTCAGATTCGTAGCTTTCACCACATGCTAAAGACGCATGAGCATAGCCACAACGATAATACCAAGACCAATCACGATGTGCCTCATCTATACGATCAAATAACTCGATAGCCTCTTCTGGTCGACCATTATTGTTATACATACGTCCTAAGGTGCTTAGTAATATAGGCGACAAATTATCGATACCGATGTTAGTTAACAGCTCCATAGTACGATCAACATCTAGGTCCTCTTGTTCATTAAGGAGCTTAACCTTTTCCTCATCACTTAAAGATTGAAATTCTTCATCCGTAATCTCTTCAATACTGATATATAAGTTCTTAATAAAGTCACCAAAGTTATCTGCTAACAGAGTGATTGAGTAATCACCTTCTTGGTCAACACGTACTACCTTAGGTTCACCAGTAGGACCACACTCACGATAATCGAGGAAAATCATATCATGCCCACCAGAAATCGTATCGGCTACAACGATACCGATAGGAGGATACTCCCATTTAGAAATCCAAAACTCATTACCCATCTCACCTATAAGAGAGTATTTTTTATCTCTATCGATGCCATATATGCCTGTTACATATACACAGTCGCCATTATTATTTATAAAGCAGTTCTTATTCAATACACCGCCATTATGATTGTTAAGTAATTCAATATATGTTGCAGGTAATGTATAGCCTAGCTCAGATTCAGCATCCTTAATATCCTTATCCGTAACAGGTTTACCTATATAAGATTCAAATGCATAATCAACATCGTTCCAAAACCCATTCCAATCAAAGTTTTTTAGATTACTCATAATACTCGCTCCTAGTCAAATATGTTACTTCAATCAAATTGTTTCTCATCAGTGGAATATTCTTTAATTAAAGCTTTTACCCTGCGTCGTATCAAAATGGTATCAACCATATAGGAAAAAATGATATAAGGAGATACATTTATAATCCCTATAGGCGCTAAAATAAGTGCTACTCTCAATAGGTCAAGTGAATATGCATACCACTTAAAATCGATATTATTTAAAATGGGTGTGACATAGTCAAAGACTTTTATCTCCCATTGCATTAGCGGGTTTAATTCCTCACTTGTTCCTAATAGCCAAACGAAACTTACAGCAAAGATCAAACAATATACTATGCCAACTGGAATCAATATCTTCGCTCTCTTTTTTAACAGATCACGGCAAATCTCATCTTCTTCCTCTGGTGTTACATCGTATACCATATTACATTCTATCTGAATCCGTCTAAATCGATAGCGAATATACTTATACAAAAGGTTATTCGGTGTATATAGCATAATAAGCTCCACAGTATCCTTTACAGGCTTTCTATCTCAGGTCTTAAATCTAACACGATTTCCCAACTATCTAATGTAGGAACCTTACGATGAGCAATAAAATCTTCTATTATCTGTAATACCTCTTGATGGCCCAGCTCATTCTTACCATATATGATGGCGCCTCGGTCACCATCATTAGTTACACTAAGCTCTATATGTAATAAATCGGTATCTTGATCACTACAAACCTGTACAAAGTTATATAGTTTATTATCTATGAAGATTGCCTTTGATGGAGAAATAACTACAAAGTCTTGCTCTTGGTCTTCAATAGCATACAGATTTTGTTCAACTTCATTCAGTGTAATACCTTCATATTTATAGGTGCCTACATCAATGGACCAATCCGTATATGTTTTCTCAAATGTATGTGTCATATGTATTGCCTCTCCTTTACGATATCCCCTAAAACAAGGTTTCTAATTGACCTGCCATATCGGACATAAACTCTTCAAATTTACAAAGCTCTCGTAGTTCTTGATGTTCTACATCATAACAAGAAATCTTTTTAGACTTAGGGTCCCACACAATTTGCCAATCATTATACTCACCTAGTTCTTTAGATAAACGTAATACATTACGGCGACCTAATTTAAATAGAATCGTATCAGTAAGTGAGAAGAACTCTATAGATATAAAATCAGAGTCTGGCAATTCAAAATAGAGAGTATCTCCCTCTAAAAACGATACTAACGCCTTTGGTAGTTTAAATGGCTTTAATTGATCCATTTTATTTTGTATATCATGGAACTCAGCAGGCTCTAATGATTTAAAATACTCTGCCATTTCCATATCGCCCTTTTCAATAGCAATGCTATAGGGACGCATACCATCCTTTTCTGTGATGGTCACATCAGCGCCATGTTCTACCAAATACTTACACATTTTTAAATCCACATACCGTGCTGCTACACACAATGGGGTTGGCTTAAAGGGATACACAGAATCAGGCTTGTTGTAGTTAATATCTACACCATTACGAATAAAGAAATCTAGAACATCATAATTTCTATCTGTAATGGCATTTCTGAAAGCTTTACCGCCATATTTCTGTACCGTATGGCCTAAGTCATGAATAATCTGTAAGTGATTATATTTCTTGCCATATAAGGCAGCTTGAAAGGCATCTACTTTCACACGGTTCAAGGCGTGAACATTAGCACCATGTTCTACGACGTAATCGATAATCGCTTGATTCCCATATCTAACAGCAAGCAAAAAACTTGGATTTTCCTCATCATTTAGATCAGCGCCATTATCGACTAACCATTGAATACTTGGCAAGCAACACATAACAAGAGCTAATTCTAAAGGTGTATGCTCACTATACTCACCAATTTCTATAGGTATATTAATATCCCAACCCTCTGCTAATGCATTTTCTAAAGCTACGATATTGCCTTTTACGATATCTATTACTATTTCAGGTACAGATTCAAAGGTACCTAAATCTTTTAACTGTATCATGACTCTCTCCTAAGAACTATATATTTAAAATGATTATCACTAATTACATTATATTACATTTATAAGTATGAGTGTATAGTAAAAGCCCTTCGTATAAACGAAGGGCTAATCTATTATTTCTCTTGTACTTGTTTACCACTCATATGTTCAATGGTGATTTCAAACATTTGAACTGCTCTACCAGCATGAGCAATATTTTTGTCTACAAGCTGCTCACTAGGATAATATTTCATAGCAAATTCTTTTAATCGATCTATAGATTCTGAACCTGCCTCTAGCAAACGACATCTTCCAAATACGACTACACTTTGTACATACGGCGCCCAGGATTCAGATTCATCAATTCTCTCATTACCATATACGGTAAAACATACCTTATCTGAAGTTTTCAATGACTCTACTTTATGACCAGCTTTAGCTCCATGAAAATAAATCTTTTTATTATCACAATCATAAAAATAATTAATAGGAATAGCATAAGGATAACCCTCAACACCATTCATGGCAATAATTCCACGACGATTAGATTGTAATAAAGCTTCTGCAGCACTATGGTCTATTTCATTTATCTTTATACGAATTGGTTTAAACATAATCTATCTCCTAATTTTATTTACTTATCCTATTTACAAGATACATAAAAGTACCACTATTAGTATCATCAACTTTAGAATATTCTTTCCAATTTATAGGATATATCCTAGTTAATACTATAGGTGCTTCCATTCCACGCATTGTTCCTTTTCCTGTATTAGAGGACCAATATATTTAGTTTTGAGCCACATAGTCCAAAGCTCTAACAGGACTATCATTTTTCTTAACCGGTACTTTTAAAACTGTACCAGGAACTAATGCACCAGAGTCATCAATTTTGTTGAGTTCCTTCATAGCATATACCATTTCACGAACATCCATATCTTTATGAGCTGTGCGAGCTGCAATATCCCACATCGTATCACCTCCTTGTACTTTTACTTCACGGATAGCATGTGTGTTTGCTTCTGTTACAGGATTTGTCATATTATAGCCGAATAAGATTGTTAAGCACATTCCTACCATCATCAATATATTTTTCATCTCATACCTCACATTTACATCGAACATAATATCTGAGAACATTTGTTTGTTTACATGCTTATATTAGCACACGAACGAATGTTCGGTCAAGTGTTTTAGAACAAATGTTTGCAAAAATTTTTGAAATTGCCTATAATAGGTATATAAGATAAGTAATTATCTTATGTTTTTATTATATAGTACAAAATGAGTAAATTTTTACGCATATACATATTAAAATTATTTTGACATTACATTGACTATGGAGGTTCATCGTGAGACGCCCTGCTACAGATATTAATACAAAACAGCGCCGTATATTAGATTTTATTAAGGAATCTTTACATAATGAATATCGTTGTCCTACTGTTCGAGAAATCTGTACCAATGTAGGCCTTAGTTCTACTTCTACAGTGCAATCTCATTTGAATGCTCTTGAAAAGTTTGGTTATATTAAACGGGATCCTAATAAAAATCGCGCTATTACAGTACTAGAGGATACAAAACCTTCTATTTCTGTAGATGGTAATGAAACATCAAGTTCTGATAATTTTGAGTTCTTAGGAGCTGGCTTAAAACAAGTTCCTCTTATTGGTACTGTACAAGCAGGTATGCCTATTACAGCAGTAGAAAATTTAGAATCTACTCTTACATTACCTGTTCAATTAACTGGTGATTCTGACTGCTTTTTACTACGTGTTCAAGGCGAATCCATGATGAATATTGGTATGTATGAAGGTGATATGCTCATCGTACGCCATCAAAATACGGCTAATAATGGTGATGTTGTTGTGGCACGTATCGATGATGAAGCTACAGTAAAACGTTTCTATAAAGAAAATGGTCATATTCGTTTGCAACCAGAAAATGATGATTTCGATCCAATCATTGTAGATGATTGTCATATTGAAGGTCTTGTCATTGGTCTTGTACGAGACAGAATATAGAAAAAAAACGGCAACGTATGGTTGCCGTTTTTTTTGGTATCTATTAAGTTTATATATTACGTAAACTATTCTCTCTACGAAGCATAGCAAAAATAGCACCTGATATATTGTGCCATACACTAAAGATAGCTCCTACTAGAGTTGCTAAAGGATTTAATGCAAAATTTGTTGCCGCCAATGTGACTGCTAAACCACTATTTTGCATCCCTACCTCAATCGCTAATGCTGTAGTTTTATCATATCTTAATTTAAGTATATATCCTACACCTAAGCCTAACAGCATGCCTAGTATATTATGTATACCAACAACTATTAGTGTTTCTAGGCCAGAAATTAAAAGTTTATCTCTATTAATGGCTATAATGGCTGCTATTAATAATATGATAGCAATCATAGAAACAATAGGACTTACGCTAGTTAATGTATTAATCCGTGATTTACAAACATATTGGATGATTGCACCTAATAATATAGGAACTATAATTACTTTTACCATAGTTATTATCATTGGTAGTAATGCTACATTTACCCATGTACCTCCCAAATATAGGATTAGTAAAGGCGTTACAATTGGTGCTATTAATGTTGAAGTAATCGTCATTCCTACAGATAAAGGAACATCACCTTTAGCAATATAGGTGATGACATTGCTGGCGGTTCCACCTGGACAGCAGCCAACTAATATGACACCAATTGCTAAATCTGGAGGTAATGTAAAAATATGACAGATTCCCCAAGCTAATAAAGGCATTATTGTATATTGAGCCAGTACACCTATACAAATATCCTTTGGATGTCTGAGAATACTACACAAATCTTCAAATTTAATAGTTAGTCCCATGCCAAACATAGCGATGCCAAGTAAAAATGGTGTATACGCTATGGCCCAAGAAAAATATGAAGGCACTATATAAGCAATACAAGAAAAGCCTATGATTAGTATCATTAAGTATTTGGATATCAGTTGATTTAGTGTTACTAGTTGCTTCATAACCTCTCCCTCCTAATTTGGATCATAGGAGAAGTTATCTATTAGACGTGTAGTACCAATATATACTGCCATGGCAACTAGAACAGGAGCATTAATCTCTTCAACTGGTTGCATAGTATTAGCATCTACAACTGAAATATAGTCAATTTTAGCAAGAGGCTCTGACTGTATTATTTCTGTCATAGTATTAATTATGCTATCCGCAGAACAACCTGGTGTAATTGATTCTTTACCTTTTTGGATAGATTTATATAATATAGTTGCTGCCTTACGCTCTTCAGTCGATAAATATGTATTGCGAGAAGATTTTGCTAATCCATCTTGTTCACGCACAATAGGAACACCAATAATATTTACAGGAAAGTTTAAATCAAAAACCATTTTACGGATAATGGCTAATTGCTGTGCATCTTTTTCACCAAAATACGCATTTGTTGGTTGAGTAATATTAAAGAATTTTGCCACCACAGTGCAAACGCCTTTAAAGTGAATTGGTCTGCGAATACCACACAATGTATCAGATAAATCCGCAATGTTTACAAATGCCTTTTTATCTTGGTACATTTCCTCCGGATTTGGAGAAAAAATAAGATCGACACCATGTGATTCACATAACTTTTTATCGCTATTAATATCACGCGGGTAAGTACTTAAGTCTTCATTTTCTCCAAATTGAATAGGATTTACAAATATAGAGACAATGACCTTATCGTTATTTTTTCTAGCTTGATCTATTAATGCAGCATGTCCTTCATGTAAGAATCCCATGGTTGGTACAAAACCAATTGTGTAACCTTCTTTTCTCCAGCTATTTACTGTATTCCGTACATTTTCGATAGTTGTTATAAATTCCATTATATTCCTCCGTTATATTGTAAATACGAAGATAGTCCTATACAGTCTACTGTAATTCGATCAATGACAATTATTTTTGATCAACTAATAAACCATGTTTCTCATAGTTTTTTATATGACTTATCTTATTATTGTTATCTACAAATACAACGAGAGGATTATGGCTCTCAACTTCGCTTTCATCAAGCTGTGCATAACACATGATAATTATCTTATCATGTACTTGTACATGTCGTGCAGCAGCACCATTTAAACATATAACACCACTACCTGCTTCTCCGGCAATAGTATATGTACTAAAACGTGCTCCATTATTAATATTTACAATTTGAACTTGTTCATATTCTCGTATTCCGGATGCATTCAATAAATCTGTATCAATTGTAATGCTCCCTACATAATCAAGCTCTGCTTGTGTCACAGTAGCCCTGTGAATTTTACCTTTTAACATTGTTAGTATCATGCTAAACTCCTTGTGTTTTAAATGTACCCGCCATATTGGTCGGTTCGAACTTTCACAATTTGTCTGTTTATCATGAATTAACAGTAGACTAGAGTATAGTTAAAAATACTATCTCCAGAGAAATTATACCATAATTGTAAATTTTTACATTAAAATACAATTAATATAATACAAGTAATGTGACTC
>CAMUQE010000009.1 GCA_947096075.1 Veillonella parvula
ACAGCGCTTAAACAGCAAAGTATGATGGTTCCAGCTGGTGTGATTACAACTGATACAAACAATGTATATCTTCGCGTCAACGGTCTATTCGATAGCCCTCAAGCGGTGCGAGATATGCCAATCCGCATCAATAACCAAACGTTGCGCCTCGGTGACATGGCCGATGTAACCATGACCTACCAGGACCCTAGTAGTCCTCAGTTCTACTACGAAGGCAAGCCGGCTATAGGTATTGCTATCTCCATGGATGCAGGTGGAAATAATATAGAATTTGGTGAAGCCATTGATAAAAAGCTAGCAGAATTGAATAAAACAATTCCTGCCGGCCTCGAACTCAATCAAGTATCGAATCAGCCCCATATCGTTAAGGAATCTATTGGCGATTTCTCTCAATCCTTATTTGAAGCCATCGCCATCGTATTGCTCGTAAGCTTTGCATCTCTTGGTTTACGAACAGGTGTTGTGGTAGCCCTTACCATTCCAGTCGTTGTGTCTACGACGTTCATCTTGATGTATGAAAGCGGCATCTATCTACATAAGGTTAGCTTAGGTGCCTTAATTCTAGCTTTAGGCCTCCTTGTAGACGATGCCATCATCGTTGTAGAAATGATGAGTGTTAAGCTCGAAGAAGGGTGGGGCCACTTTAAATCGGCTACCTTTGCTTATCAATCTACAGCATTTCCTATGCTATCTGGTACGCTCATTACCTGTGCAGGCTTCTTGCCATTAGCATTGGCACAAGGTATGGTAGCAGAGTTTACAAAATCTTTATCCATTGTTGTATTTATGGCACTCATCCTATCTTGGTTCGCCTCTGTTCTCGTCAGCCCTGTATTGGGTTATAAAATCATTGAAAACAAGGCTCCAAAGCCGGAATCGGAATGGACTAAACGAGACCGTATCATGCACAAGCTCAATGTGACCTTCTATGATAAGTTTGAAAAACTATTACATTGGGCACTAGGACATCACAAGGTAGTCTTATTGGCTACTCTAGGTGCCTTCGCTTTATCCTTGCTTTCACTACCGTTGATTAAACAGGAATTTTTCCCATCATCAACGCGTAATGAAATTATTGTATCCATGCAATTCCCTCAAAGTTCGTCCATCGAGTATACTGCTAACCAAGCAAAAATCATTGATGAACATTTGCAAGGTGACGAACGTATTTCAACCTTTACTTCGTACATTGGACAAGGTTCTCCGCGTTTCGTTCTCACCTTGGAACCTGAATTGCAACGAAATAACTTCTTGCAGTACGTTATCGTTACAAAATCCTTAAAGGATCGAGATAAACTGTATAATGAATTAACGTCTTATTTAAATGAAGAATTTCCTTCAGCTCTCGTAAATGCTCAATTTGTACAAATTGGCCCACCATCTAAATATCCAGTTATGCTTCGCATTGCTGGCCCTGATCAAAAAGTGGTAAAAGAAATTGCCAACCAAGTAAAAGATAAAATGCAAAACGACAAGGATTTGCATAATATAGCATTTGACTGGCCAGATACAGAACCTGTAGCCAATATTCACATTGATCCAAACAAGGCACGTTTACTCGGCATCGATAGCTACGCTGTATCCTTGCACTTACAAAGTCTATTGTCTGGTACTAAGTCTGGTGAATACTACGAAGGGAACCAAACCATTCCTGTTACCTTCCGTTTAGGTGACAACGAGCAACATAACTTAAGTGCTCTTTCATCCTTGCCAATTCAAACAGGCAATGGTTCCTACGTACCTCTTAGCCAAATTGCAACTATTACCATGGCTCAAGAGGATGGTATTATCTGGCATCGCAACATGATGCCAACTATTAGTATTCATGCGAATGTAAAAGCCGGTGTCTTAGGCAATGCGAAAACAAAAGAGGTCTATAAATCATTACAAGACATTCGAGATTCCTTGCCTACAGGCTATTCTATTGACTTAGACGGCGCCGCTGAAAAAAGCGAAACAGCCGTTCAAAAGCTATTAACACCAATTCCAATTATGCTCTTTGTAATCATGACAATCCTCATGTTCCAATTAAAGCGTATCGCCCTCATGTTAATGGCTCTACTCACTGCTCCATTGGGGCTAATCGGTGTTGTATTAGCACTTAATATTACGAGAACACCGTTAGGCTTTATGGCTATTCTAGGAATCATCGCCCTCTCGGGTATGATCATCCGTAACTCCATTATCTTGTTAGACCAAATCGAAATCCACAAGGCAGAAGGCCAAGAACCTCGTGAAGCGATTATCAACTCTGCTACACTTCGTTTCCGCCCTATCATGCTCACCGCTATCGCAGCGATTTTAGGCATGATTCCGCTCATGGGCTCTGTATTCTGGAGCCCATTGGCTATCGCCTTTAGCGGCGGCTTACTCGTGGCAACGGTACTCACACTCATCGTATTACCAGTCATGTACGCGAGCTGGTATAAGGTAAAATAACTAATATTAACCTAATGAAATATTTAATATTTACCTAACAAAATAACTATACTTACGTAACGTCATAAAATCTAACATTAACTAGTAACTTCATTTCCTTAGTAAAAAATCCCCTAATCTTTGTAAAAGTTTTACGCTTTACCATCGATTAGGGGATTTTGTTTTATTTTATTTATTTTGTTTGTCTTATTTGATTTATCGTATTTGATTTGTCATACTTTTTTATTTGGTATTAAAGTACTACAGCAGTGCCTGTACATGTAATCATGAGCATGCCGCCATTTTGACCCAATGTATTATATTCAAAGGATACGCCGATAACACCATTAGCACCAAGATCTTTGGCCCGTTTAGCCATTTCATCAAGAGCTGCTTGGCGAGCTTTCATCAAAGAATCTTCATAACTAGCACTACGACCACCAACGATGTCGCGAATGCCAGACATAAAGTCTTTTACAAAATTACGACCTTCTACTACTTCACCAAATACAACACCTTTGTACTCTTGTACAGGTCTGTTTTCTACATGCATAGTTGTTGTAATAATCATAGTTGTATCCTTTCTAATTGACTACAATATATTTTATATGTTATCTATCGAAGTCACGATCAAGGTTAACTTCTTTCAACGGCACAACTTTAGTTTTGTTGATGTATTTGTAACCAAGGTAAACTGCGAAGAAGATTGGCAAGCCAATGTACGCAACGGATACGCCGTACCAGTCGATTGTGTCGCCTGTGAAAGCGGAGTAGTTTTGACCAGCAATGATGATGACGCAAAGAATGAACGCCAAGATTGGGCCAACTGGGAATAACCACGCTTTGTATGGCAATTCACTAAGATCTCTTCCTTGAGCAATGAAAGCGCGGCGGAAACGATAATGAGATACTGCGATACCAACCCATGCGATGAAACCGCATAAACCAGAGATATTAACAATCCATGTATAAGCTGTACCTTCGCCAATAAAGCTTGTAAGGAATGCAAATAAACCGATTGCTGTCGTTAAGATTAACGCAGGCACTGGAACGCCGCGTTTATTTAACTTAGCAAAAATTTGAGGTGCTTGACCTTCCTTAGCGAGTGCATACAGCATACGCGTAGAAGAGTACAAACCAGAGTTACCAGCACTCAATACAGCCGTTAAGATAATAGCATTGATAAAGCTAGCAGCAAAGGCAAAACCAAAGCGGTCAAATACGAGTGTAAATGGAGAAATAGATACGTTCTCTACACTAGAGTTCAACAAATTTGGATCTGTGTACGGAATCAAGAAACCGATAACCGTGAAAGCACCGATATAGAACAATAGAATACGCCAGAAGATTGTATTAATCGCTTTTGGCACGTTCTTTTCAGGGTCTTCCGCTTCACCAGCGGCTACGCCGATAAGTTCAGTACCTTGGAAGGAGAATCCTGCCACCATAAAGATAGCGAGAATAGATTCCCAACCACCTACAAATGGAGCTTCTCCTACGGTCCAGTTCGCAAATCCTGGAGATGTGCCACCTATGCCAAAGATAAGCATAAAGCCACAGAATAGGAATACGAATACGGTAATCACCTTGATGCTAGAGAACACATATTCACTTTCACCAAAGGAACGAGTAGATAAATAGTTCAAACCGAATAAAATGAGCAAAAACAGAGCAGACCATACAATGGCAGGCACATCAGGAAACCAATATTTCATGATAAGCGCCCCTGCTAATACTTCAGCAGCCAAAGTAATAGCCCAGTTAAACCAGTAGTTCCAACCTAAGGCAAACCCAAAGGCAGGATCTACATAACGTTTTGCATAAGTCCCGAAGGAACCTGGAATTGGTAAATATGTGGCCATTTCCCCAAGAGATGTCATAAGGAAATAAACCATGATACCAATGAGGCCGTAAGCTACAAGAGCACCACCAGGGCCAGCTGTACTTACGACTTCACCACCAGCAACGAATAAACCTGTACCGATAGCACCACCCAAAGCGATCATATTCATATGACGCGCCTTTAGGGAACGTTTTAGGTGTTGATCTTTGTTAGACGTAAACTCTACGTTATTATTATGATTATCAGACATGGGTCACCTCTTACAAATCTAAATTACGCACGTATTTTGCGTTATCTTCAATAAATTTACGACGAGGCTCTACCTTATCCCCCATGAGGACCGTAAAGATTTTATCAGCTTCGATGGAATCTTCTAAACTAACTTGTAAAATCGTACGATTTTCAGGGTTCATTGTAGTTTCCCATAATTGTTCAGGATTCATTTCACCTAAGCCTTTGTAACGTTGAATTGTAGTGCCATCGCGGCCTACTTCATCAAGTTTAGCAGTCAACTCTGCATCAGAGTATACATACCAGTGAGACTTGCCCTTCTTGATTTGGTACAAAGGTGGTTGGGCAATATAGATATGGCCTTCCTCTACCAATGGTTTCATATAACGGTAGAAGAATGTTAATAACAATGTACGAATGTGAGCGCCGTCAACGTCCGCATCTGTCATGATGATAATCTTGTTATAACGGGATTTTGTAATATCGAATTCTTCCCCAATTCCAGTACCAAAAGCGGTAATCATGGAGCGAATTTCGTTATTAGCCAAAATCTTATCAAGGCGTGCCTTTTCTACGTTAAGAATCTTACCACGCAATGGCAAAATTGCTTGGTAACGACGGTCACGACCTTGTTTAGCAGAACCGCCCGCAGAATCACCTTCGACTAGATAAATTTCAGTCATAGATGTATCTTTTTCGGAGCAGTCCGCCAATTTACCAGGAAGGCTAGATACTTCCAACGCATTTTTACGACGTGTTAGGTCGCGGGCTTTACGAGCGGCCTCTCGAGCACGGCTTGCCATCGTTGCTTTTTCGATAATTTTCTTCGCATCTTGTGGATGTTCTTCAAAGAATGTTTTAAGACCATCAGACACGATAACGTCGGTAATACCTTTAACTTCGCTATTGCCCAGTTTAGTTTTTGTTTGGCCTTCAAATTGAGGTTCCAAAACTTTCACAGATACAACAGCTGTCAAACCTTCACGTACGTCCTCACCGGAAAGATTAGACTCATTTTCCTTGATCAAACCAGATTTACGGCCGTAATCATTGAGGGTACGAGTCAAGGCAGCACGGAAACCAGATAGATGAGTACCACCATCAATAGTGTTGATATTATTTACGAAGGACAACAAGTTTTCACTATAGCTATCGTTATACTGCAATGCTACGTCTACAACTACGTCATCTTTTGTATTTTCAATATTGATAACAGTTGGGTTAACTGCTTCTTTATTTTCGTTCAAGAATGTAATGAAAGAGCTCAAACCACCTTCATAGTGGAAGCTTTCAACACGAGGTTCCTCTAAGCGCAAATCGCTCAATGTAATGCGAAGACCTTTGTTAAGGAATGCCAATTCTTGTAAACGCATTTTCAAGGTATCAAAGCTGAATACAATAGTTTCAAAGATCTCAGCATCTGGCTTAAAAATAACTGTAGTACCAGTACCTTCAGCCTTGCCGATTTCGTGCAACTCGGAAGTCTTATGACCACGAGCAAAGGTAATTTCTTGAATGATATTGTTTTGGGCTACTTGAACCTTAGTCCATTCACTCAACGCATTGACTACGGAAATACCTACACCGTGAAGACCACCAGATACCTTGTAGCCGCCACCGCCGAATTTACCACCTGCATGCAATTTCGTTAATACTAGCTCTACCGCAGACATACCAGATTCATGCATTCCTGTTGGAATACCACGACCATCATCGACAACGGTAACACTATTATCTGGATTGATGGATACTTCGATATGTGTAGCGTAACCAGCAAGCGCTTCGTCTACAGAGTTATCTACAACTTCGTATACGAGGTGATGCAAACCACGAGCAGACGTACTACCAATATACATCCCTGGGCGTTTACGCACCGCGTCTAGACCCTCAAGAACTTGAATATTCTGAGCGCCATAATTTTGTTCAGGCATGAAACAAACTCCTCCTAACAATCTATCATACTGTACTTGATTGAAATAAAGTGACAAAACATGTACAGGATTAAACTTTATCTCTTTATTATACTATAAAACTCATCAATCCGTCTCATTAAAGTCTTAATACTGATACCAGATCCATACACACAAGCATCAGTGACCACATATGTCTTGATTTGCTCCTCTGGCACCATGGCGATATATTCTAGCGTTTCATAGTGATGAATAGGACTTTTATGAGACTTTCCACCCTTGGCATGCACCATAGTAATGATAGATTCAATAGGTACGGAAATGGTATCCCCAATATGAACGTACATAAGAATGCCCCCTCTACTTTTCTAATGTCCCATTAAGAGCATCAATTTTGCGCTGTTCCTCTTCAGCGAGAAACTTTGATCTATATTTATTACACAAATTGATAACATGCTGATCCGTTAGCTCATCAGGCTTCTTATGGGTGATGAGCATGGCCACCATAAACATATGACGGCGATTGATGGATCCTTTATAAATCTTATCCAGGTAAAAGTATATGGATTCCCGCATCGCTTCTGCAAAGTCTGGGAAAGTACACTGTATAAATTGCTGACAGTCGCTGTATTTAAAGTATGGATACTTTCTAATAACAGACTTAATGTCCTTAATATGTTTTCGATGCAATTCATATTCACAAGTCGGACAGATTTCTTTTTTAGATTCCATGTGCATGCCACATCGCTTACAACGATGATACCCATGCTGCTCTAAATATATTTCACGCTTTCGAGCCGTAATTTGTACTTTTCTGAAAGCAGCCCGTAATTCTTCGTTATCCGTTTGTTCTAAGGATTTATCGATGGTGTCTACATCTTCTTTTGAAAGCACGATATTAGCAAAATTAATACGTTTTGTAATAATCTGTTCATCAGGAATCGTGAGAGACGTATTAATTTCTACTTTCACATAGCTCTGACGTTTCATGATGAAGCGAATATCGGTGATGACCTCTTGGCGGTAATACTTGTTGATAGCCTCGATGATACGTCGTTTTTGCATCTGTAATTCCTGCATCCACATGGAATTATCTGCACTGATAACCATGTCTGGAGGCTTGATAGAAACAATTTTCGTATGATCAGCAATAACATCGCCTACTACATCACGCCACTTGTGAACGAGGGTATTTAATTTATATTGTTCCAGTAAATTCAGTTCTGCTAAAGCCTTTGGTAAACAAAGATCAAGGCTGTCCATACTGAACATTTCCCCCTTCACAAGAAATAAATTGAACGGATTTCAAATCTTTAAAATCGTGAATATCTGTAGTGGTAATAAATGTTTGAATCCGTTTATGAATAAACTGCAATAAATTCACTCGTCTCGACTCATCAAGTTCGCTCAATACATCATCCAAAAGAAGAACTGGATATTCTCCTACCTCTGACTTAATAAACTCAAGTTCACTCAACTTTAAGGACAATACAGCGGTTCGTTGCTGACCTTGCGATCCAAATTTCTTTAAATCCATAGCATCGGAAAAGAATCGTAAATCATCGCGATGAGGACCTACACTAGTGCTCAAACGATGACGATCTTGCGGCAACGCTGCTTTGATGCGTTCGTAAAAGCCTTCCTTTGTATATTCTAATGAACCATTGTCCATATACGGCTGTTCATAACCGATGGTTAAATTCTCGAGTCCACCCGTCAATTTACGATTCATCAAATCGATGAGCAGATTGATTTTTTTCAAGCTTTCTAATCGTTTCTTTACGATAAAGCTCGCCATATCTGCTAGCTGCAAATCCCATTCTTCAAGAGGAATATTATTCTTTCCCCTATATTCTTTTAGGACTGCATTTCGTTGCTGTAACAACCGATTATACTGCATCAATTGATGATAGTAAGTAGCGCTGGTCTGAGATATTTCCATATCGAGGAAACGCCTACGACCAGACGGAGTTCCCTTAATGAGCTGTAAGTCTTCAGGACAAAAGATAACTGTATTTAATGTACCAATCAGTTCTTTTTGAGATATTTTTGTATCGTTTAAACGAATATCCTTGGCCCCTTGGCGGAATAATTTAATATTTACCTTTTGAGGCGTATCTTTTTTCTCGAATTTTACAACTATGCCTGCTTCTTCAGCATTAAACATGAGCATATCCGATGTATCGTTAGTACGATGGCTTTTACCAATCGTACCAACATAAATCGATTCGAGGATATTCGTCTTACCAGCCCCATTGGTGCCGTGCAGAACGATAATCTCAGGGTTAAACTGTATCTGTACATCCTTATAATTACGAAACTGGAATAATTGCAGTGAGTCAATTCTCACCGATTATGCCTCCTCTTGTATAATTATGAGATCTACATCGAGATCTTCACAAGAAATCACATCACCAACGCGGCATTTCTTGCGTTTTTCCGTTACAACCTGACCATTCAAGGTAAGGATGCCTTCATCGATGAAAGATTTAATTTGACCACCTGTTTCAATGATGCCTTCTAACTTCAACAACTGATCAATTTGAATGTACTCCGTATGAATGGGTACCTGCTGTTGCTCTTTCATAATGTTCTCCTAAAGTGATAAAGGTTAAGCATTCGTGCGAACTGGTGTTACTACGTATGTATAGTTCGGATTATTGTCTTGGCGAATGACAACAGGACCATTTTGTTTTAAGAACAAGTGAATATTATCTCCTGTGCTGTGACGCAAGATATCAGAGATGTAACGACCATTGAAGGAGATTGTGAAAGGTGTGCCTTTAAATTCAACAGCTACGTCTTCTTTTGCCATACCGATTTCAGTATTTTGAGTAGATAATGTAACATTGCTTTCAGACCAATCATAACGAATTACGTTATAACTGATGTCTTTAGCCAATAAGGATACGCGATCAACAGCACCAGCAAATTCGTGGCGATTGATTACAGCACTAGAGTCGAATTGGGAAGGAATTACCTTTTCATATTCAGGATACGTGCCTTCGATTAAGCGAGAAATAATATAAATAGATTCAAAATTAAATACGATTTGTGTACGATTCCAAATAATATTGATCATTGCTGGATTATCTGTTGGTAATAAACGAGATACTTCAGCTAATGTTTTTGTAGGAATGATAGCACGCATTGGAGTCGTTGCTGGTTCATCAATTGTAATTTTTTTAACAGCCATACGGTGTGTATCGGTAGCAACCATAGTCACTTCGTTTTCTTTGATTTCGAGAAGAGCACCGGTAAATACAGGACGATCTTCATCAGTAGCAGCTGCGTAGTTTGTTAAATCGATGAGTTCTTTCATAGCAAAGCTATCGATGTTTACATGATCTTGGTCGTGAATTTGTTCAACCAAGGAGAAATCATCTGGGTGTAATGTAACAAGATTAAATTCGGAAGATCCAGATGTGATTGTCAAAGAATTTCCGTCTTCTGGTTTGTAAAGTTCGATAGTATCGCCAGGTAATTTACGAATTAATTCTTGGAAATAACGGGAACCTACTACTAAAGTACCAGGTTCTTTGATGTCTCCGTCAATTGTTAAACGGATACCTAGTTCAAAGTCGTTACCTTGCAATTCTACTTGACCATTTTTTGTAGTTATGTAAATAGCACCTGGTAAGTTGGAACTTGTTTTATTTTGAGATACCTTTTGCAATACGTTGATTGCTTTTTGGAGATTTGCTTTTGGGAATGTAATATGCATATGTTACTCCTTTTTGAAAGTTTTATATTAATTTGTATAATTGGATTTTATTATTAACTACTATATTATTTCTAATATATATGTTGTTTGTGATTACGATTTATATATATTGTAGAAGCATTAATAATTACTTGTTTTATTTGTAATATTCTATGTTTGCTATTGTAGATGCTATATATTCTACGATAGATCTGTTTCTACTGTTTTTCTGATTGTTTGTTAGTTTTAGTAGTAGTAATAGTAGGGGTCTGTTTATATGTGTAAAAGTGAATCGGCGCCAATAATTGTGTGAATTATGAGCTGTGCATAACTATGTTAATAGTTTGTACCCACTTATCCACATATTCACACCAAAGTGCGAGTTTTGTGATATCCACAAAGTTATTCACTATATATCCACAGAGTTATCCACAGGTTGTTAATTTCTGTTTAATTTCTGCAACCATTCGTTTAGTTTCTTCGTTTTTTTCAATTTCCTTCGTTATTTTATCGTACGCATGGAGAATTGTCGTATGATCACGAGAGAAAGCTGTTGCAATTTGTGGATAGCTTTCATTGATCATATCGCGGCATAGATACATGGCGATTTGCCGTGGGAATGCGAATTGGGCTTTCCTTTTTTTGCCGAGCAAGTCTTGCTTTTTAATATTGAAATAAGAACTTACAAAATTCTGGATGCTTTCAATATTAACCATGTTCACCTCTTCTGTGTGAACGAGACCCGCCAAGGCGTGTTTTGTGTATTCTAGGTCAATAGATTCTAGACGTTGATCGATGGACGCTGTACCGATGAGTTTAGTGAAAGCACCTTGCAACACGCGGACGTTTTCGCTAAATTGCAATGCTACGTAGTTAATAGAATCATTATCGATGCGAATAATGCGGTTCTTTTTATATTCACGTTCAAGCAGTGATCTGAAGATGGCGATGCGCGTTTCTAAATCTGGATTTTCCATTGTGGCAATGTAGCCAGCTTGGAAACGAGAACGAAGACGATCTTCAAACTGCTCCATATCATTTGGCATAGTATCAGAGGTAAGCACGATTTGTTTGTTGTTATTTAATAGTTCATTAAATGTATTAAATAGCTCAGTTTTCGTACTTTCACGGCTTTCAAGGAACTGAATATCGTCAATCATGAGAACATCGATATTGCGGAATGTGTTGCGGAATAATTTACCTTGGTTGCGCTGCAATGTTTCGACGAAAATATTCATAAAGTTTTCGCTCGTAATGGACATGACCTTCATATGTGGATGATTTTCCTTGATAGCATTGCCAATGGCATGCATCAAGTGTGTTTTTCCGAGACCAGATGGACCGTAGATAAAGAGCGGATTGTAGTCGCCGCCTGGAAATTCAGCTACATTTTGAGCAGCTCCAAAAGGAATACGGTTGGCGTTGCCCGTTACGTAGTTATCAAAACGGTACGCCGGATTGAGATTAGATAATGACAAGTCTACAGGAACATTATCAGACTGCAATGTTGACATTGTTTCTGTCGGTTTCTTTGGTGTCGCTATCATTGGTTCGTCTGGAATATCCACAGGAGCTGGCGTACGGTCGATGTAGATAGGCTCTTGATAGACCGGTGTGTAAAACTCCTCTTGATGAGCCTTTTCCTCTACTACAGGTGGTAAAGGCATTGGCGGTGCTACAACTGGCGTATCGATGAGACTTTCATCAACAAAGGTAGTATCTATACTCTCTTGATTAAAATCGAATAAAACCATATCTCGAGGAGAGCCGATGACTGTGGTAATTGCATCTTGTAAAGCTTTACTAATCTGCGGCTGCTGGTCGATTAAGTTTTTTACAAATGTTTGCATGACCCCAATATGGATCGAATGACTATCGAGAGACATGGGAATCAACGACGACGTGACGCGCAAATACAGTGCGTCAGGTAAATGTTGCATGTTCTTTTTTGCCTCAAGCAATATATGTTCCCATATATTATTTAAATCAAATGACTGCATGACGTGCCTCTTGTGAATAACTATTGCGATAAATGTGTATAACTTTAGGAATAATGTGTATAACCTTTGTAAAAGCTGTGGAAAAACTTATTATTCCTGTGAATAACTTGTGTATAACCTGTGAATAAGTAAAAATTAAAGTCTATTCTAACCAGATAATTACTGACTTTTTAGTTTTTATAAGTTAGAAGAGAAAAAATGTGGATAACCTCGAAAGTTATCCATCAAAAACCTATAAAAATATATAATTTTCCCTAATTTCAGTTATGATTGTACCAAAAAATCACTAGTTTGTCATTTATTCTGTGGATAACTTTTGATTATCTGAAGGAGAAATGTTAATAACTCAGTAATTACCTTATATTTTGTTCATCAATTACTTTTGGGGAAGGAATGAAAACTACTTTTATCGCTCCATTCTAACGCAAGTCGCTCAAAAAGTAGTTTTCATTCCCCTCCTCTAATAAGATAATTTTTATGATTACAATACACATAGATGAAAAAGTAATTGATGAACATAACAGTATCAACCTTCAGATAATCAAAACTAAATGATTAATAAAAATGACAAACTAGTGATTTTTCTAAGAGGGAGTGTTAGGTGTATATATGGATTTTTGACCGAAACGTGTCGTATGGAGGGAGAAAACACATCTATTTCTCCCTCCTTTCAACTAGAGATTAAAAGGTAAATTTGCCAAAATATAAAAAGGTTGAGATTGTGAGTTCTTGTATGCTGATAAATTGATGTTACGTTTACATCGTGTAGTGGTGTTTAAGGTTAAATTCGGTTTAACTTAGGGAGGGAATATAGGGTCCTTTTGAGCGACTTTACGCGTCGTATGGAGCGATGAAGGAGCCCTATATTCCTCCCCTTGGAAACGTAACATCAATTACAGAATAAAATGTGTAGTAGAATTATTTTCAGAAATACAAGAACTCACAGCAGAACCCCTTTATTATATTGACAAATTTACGTTTTACCTCTATAATTACCCTGTTATGGTATAAGTAAAACAATACAGAATGACGAGGAGGTGTTTTACTAATGAAACGTACTTACCAACCAAATACTCTTTGGAGAAAACGTACCCATGGTTTCCGTGAACGCATGAAAACTATCGGTGGCCGTCTCGTTTTAAAAAGAAGACGTGCAAAAGGCAGAAAACGCTTATCTGCATAATATAATAGCTGTTAGGCAGGAGAAAAAACTTGGCGCTGCTGCCAAGTTTTTCTATTCTTAGGACTTAAGGACAATGCATATGGATTATTGCCTTGATAAAGCAAGACGACTGACGCACAATAATGAATATCGCCTTGTGTATAAGCACGGTAAATACGAAGTAGGCCGCATGTGTGTACTGTATCGTATGCCCGTGGCAAAGCAGCCTACTCGCATTGGTTTTGTAACAGGTAAAAAGGTTGGTTGTGCAGTGGAGCGCAATCGAGCTAGACGCCTGATGAAAGAGGTATATCGCCTCAATCAGCACACCATTCGCGAAGGGTATCATATTGTAATTGTTGGACGTGGCCCTCTGAAAAACGCTACCTACGAAAAAGCGGAAAAGGAGATTTTGTATCTCTTGCGAAAAAGCAAATTATTGATACAAAATGATAAATAGGACCACAAGTTAGAGGCTTTGGTCCTTTTTGTGTATATGGAGGTTTCCATGAAACGCTGTATAACCATGCTTTTACGACTTTTAATTAGGTTCTATCAGCTCGCCATATCTCCCTTAAAACCTGGATGTTGCCGTTATTATCCGACATGTTCCACATATACTCTGCAGGCCATCGAAAAATATGGTCCTTTGAAAGGTAGCTGGATGGGTTTAAAACGCATTCTTCGCTGTCATCCTTTTCATAAGGGTGGCTACGATCCAGTTCCCTAACTCACTTGGGTTTAGGCTGGTTTTGTGTTTTGTGAAAGTAACTTTCATCATGACCATCGAGCACAGATTTGGAAATACCTGAGCATCTGTATGGATGAAATTTAGACCATACCATAACGATATATAGATGCGCAAAGGACGATTTCGACTGTAAGAAAAAGGAGAAACAATGGAATTTTTAAGTAGTGTATTTCACCCTATCGTTGAATTGATGACTACTTTGGTAACCTATGCGTTCCAATTAACTCAGATGGTAGGCTATCCAAGCTACGGTGTGGCTATTATCCTTTTAACAATCGTTATCAAAGCGATTTTGGCACCACTTACTGTTAAACAAATTAAATCCATGAAGGCTATGCAAGAGTTACAGCCTCGCATGCAAGAATTGCAAAACAAATACAAAAATGATCCTGCAAGATTGCAAGCGGAAATGGGTGCATTGTACAAAGAAATGGGCGTTAACCCTCTAGCTGGCTGCTTGCCTCTATTGGTGCAAATGCCATTCTTGATCGCTATCTTCTATGCTTTACAAAGCTATCCATACGATCAAAATTATGTACATTTCTTATGGCTTCCTAGCCTTGGCGAACCAGATCCTATGTACATCTTGCCAGTATTGAGTGCGGTGTCCACTTGGATTATGTCCCGTCAAACTAGTAGCGGTGCAACTGGTGCTGCTGCGCAACAACAAAAGATTATGACAATCTTTATGCCTCTATTCATTGGTTACATTTCCCTTAACTTCCCTTCTGGCTTAGTTATTTACTGGATCGTATCCAATGTGTTCCAATTTATACAACAACATTTCATTTATAAAGGCTTAGAAGCTAAAAAATAGGAGACACTATGGAATTTATCGATGTATCTGCTAAAACCATTGAAGATGCCATTGCTAAAGGTGTAGCTCAATTGGCCGCTGAAGGCCAAGAATTGGTAGAAACTAAGGTCTTAGAACAACCTTCTAGTGGATTCTTAGGCATTGGTCGTAAACCAGCTGTTGTTCGCTTATTCTTCACAGCTATGACTAAATTTGCCGCTGTAGAAGAAGTAGCTAAAGCAGAAGAACAATCTGTGGCTGTTGCTTCCGAGCCGGTTGCAACTAGCGAAACAGAAGTGCAAGAATCAGCAGCGGTTGAAACTTTTGAAGACGAAGTTGAAGAAAAACCTTCTAAGAAGGAACTTTCAAAAGAAGACCAACAAGAAATTGCTGAAAAAGGTAAACAATTCCTCGATGATATGTTTACTCAAATGGGCCTTAAAGTAGTTATCGAAAAAATGATGACGAAAGATAAAATTACATTCCAAGTACACGGCGAAGAGCTAGGTATTTTGATCGGCAAACATGGTCAAACATTGGATGCTATTCAATACTTAACAAATCTCGTGGCTCACAAGGATGTATCTGGCCATTGCCATATCGTTGTAGATGTGGAAAATTATCGTTCTCGCCGAGAAGAAACATTGGTGAATCTTGCGAAACGCTTGGCTTCTAAGGTTAAACGCAACCGTCAAAAGGTTTCCTTAGAACCGATGAATGCTTTTGAACGCAAAATTATTCATACTGCCCTTCAAGGGGACAAACACATTGTTACGAACAGCGAAGGGGACGAACCGTTCCGCCACGTTGTGATTTCGTACAAAAAATAAAATATAATGGTGCAGCTTTCAAGTAACTGGTATTCTCAGTTGCTTGAGGGCTGTTCCCTTTATTCTTTAGGTTATGGTGAAAGCTAACCTAAGTTAATCTTCGCGCGGGTAAGATTGGTTTAGTTTAACTTTCACAGGCGAAGAACATATAATAAATTATCGAAATACGGAGATTTTTATGTATATAGATGATACAATAGCGGCCATTGCGACGCCGCCCGGCATAGGCGGGGTTGGTATTATTCGTGTTAGCGGCAAGGATAGTTTTCCTATTGTAAATAGCCTGTTCAAGAGCGCTGGCACCGTTCCTTTGATAGACCGTCAAAACAGAACGATTCAATATGGGACCATTGTGGATCCAGCGACGAACAAGACCATCGACGAGGTTCTTGTGTTATTGATGAAAGGCCCTCATTCCTACACGGCGGAAGATGTGGTAGAAATTCAGTGTCACGGCGGTATTGTGCCGGTTCGACAAATCTTGAAATTGCTCGTAAATCACGATGTGCGCATGGCTGATGCCGGTGAATTTACGAAGCGTGCCTTTATGAACGGACGTATCGACCTCACACAAGCGGAGGCGATCATTGATATTATTGAAGCAAAAACAGAGGACTCCCTCTCCCTCGCTGTGGCTCAGCTAGATGGAACTGTTTCGTCCTTTGTAAAAGATGTGCGAGAGCAGCTTATCGCTATGATTGCTCATTTAGAGGTAACCATTGATTATCCTGAGGAGGATATCGAAGATGTAACGAGCCAAGAGGTGCGCGAACAGTTGCAGCCTATTTTGAAAGCTATGGATGAACTCTTGTCTACAGCAAACACAGGCCGTTTAATTCGTGACGGTATTACAACGGTTATTGTAGGCCGTCCAAATGCAGGTAAATCGAGCTTGATGAACGCTCTCTTGCGCGAAAACCGCGCTATCGTAACGGATATTCCGGGGACGACACGTGACAGTATTGAAGAATATATGACCGTAGAAGGTATTTCTTTACGCCTTATCGATACAGCAGGTATTCGCGACACACAAGATACGGTGGAAGCCCTTGGTGTGGAACGTGCTCGCGATTATATTAACAAAGCAGACATCGTGCTCTGCGTTATTGACGGATCTACTCCGTTAAACTCTGAAGAAATCGAAATTTTGACCTCTGTCAGCGGTTTGAACACCATCGTACTCCTTAATAAGTCTGATGTGGCACAAGTCGTTATAGACGAAAATATTAAAGAACACGGAACCTTTACGGCTATCGAACGAATCAGTGCTAAAGAAGGCGAAGGCTCTGCGGTTCTCTCCAAATGGGTGCAAGAACTCGTCTACGGTGGTCGCGTAAAACAAGACAATAGCGCCATGATCAGTAATGTGCGCCACATCAGCCTCATGGAACAAGCGAAGGCTCAAGTAGAACAAGCCCTCTCCTCTATCGACATGGGCATGCCTGTAGACTTTGTGGCCACTGACCTGCGTAGCGCTTGGGAACTACTAGGTGACATCACGGGCGATACAATTAGAGAATCCATGATTGATGAACTATTCAGTAGATTCTGTTTAGGTAAGTGATGATGACAATGAGTACTTCCAAAAAGCCTCCACTGGCCGGGTCTATCCCTTCAGGATAGGGCCAAAGTCGTTTTTTGAAAGCCCTCATTGCCACTCTATGGAGAATAGAGGGAACTCGGCCTACGGCCTCGTAATTTAAATAAAATAAGCTTTCAATATAAGTAATATATAAGGAAATTCATATGTACACAGTAGATAATTATGATGTCATCGTCATCGGTGGTGGTCATGCTGGTTGTGAGGCGGCCCTCGCCACTGCCCGTATGGGTCATCGCACGTTGATGGCGACTATCAGTTTAGATAATATTGCGCTTATGCCGTGCAACCCTGCCGTGGGTGGCCCTGGTAAAAGCCATCTTGTTTACGAAGTTGACGCATTAGGCGGTCAAATGGGTATCAATGCGGATGCTACAGCTATCCAAATGCGTATGCTCAATATGGGCAAAGGACCTGCTGTTCATTCTTTGCGCTGCCAATCTGACAAGATTAAATACCAACATTTGATGAAACAAACATTGGAGAATACAGATAATCTCAATGTTAAGCAAATCATGGTGACAGAACTTAAGGTTGAGGATGACAAGGTAACAGGTATCGTTACAGAGCTTGGTGAATTTTATGGTGCTAAGGCTATTATTCTTTGTACAGGTACCTATTTGAAAGGTAAAATCCTCATCGGTGATATCGATTATGTGGGCGGTCCAAATGGTCAACGCGTAGCGGAACATTTCTCTCAATCCTTACTCGATAATGGTATTAAATTGATGCGCTTTAAGACGGGTACACCAGCACGTGTAGATAAACGTACTTTAAACCTCGAAAATATGGTAGTTCAAGAAGGCGATGCACATCATCACGCATTTTCCTTCATGGATGAATGGATTAATCGTAATGAAGATGTATGTTGGTTGACCTATACAAATAAAGAAACGCACGAAATCATTCATAGCAATATTCACCGGGCTCCTATGTATAGTGGCAAAATCGAAGGCGTAGGCCCTCGTTACTGTCCTTCCATCGAAGATAAGGTGGTACGCTTTGCCGATAAAGAACGCCATCAATTATTTGTAGAACCAGAAGGCACGGGTACAAATGAAATGTATGTACAAGGTATGAGTACGTCTCTTCCAATGGATGTACAATATGCTTTCTTGCGTACCATCCCAGGACTTGAGAATGTTGAAATTATGCGTCCTGCCTATGCTATCGAATACGATTGCTTGAATCCAACGCAATTGACACCAGCACTTCAAGTGAAACATATTGAAGGTCTCTACTCTGCAGGTCAAGCCAACGGTACATCTGGCTATGAAGAAGCGGCTGCTCAAGGCCTCATGGCTGGTATTAACGCAGCATTGTGGATTCAAGGGAAGGAACCGTTCATCCTTGCTCGCTCCGAAGCGTACATCGGTGTTCTCATCGATGATCTCGTAACAAAAGGTACAAATGAACCGTACCGCATGATGACAAGCCGCAGTGAATACCGTCTATTGCTTCGTCAAGATAATGCAGACCTGCGTCTTACAGAAAAAGGCCGTGAAATCGGTCTTGTAAAAGACGATCGTTGGGACAAATTTACAGCCAAGAAAGCTGCTATTGAAGAAGCAATGGATATGTTACGAAATACACCTGTCAATCCGTCTAAAGAAACACAAGTTTTGCTTGAAGGTTTAGGTACAGCACCTATTAGAACAGGTATTCACGCTTATGATTTAGTAAAACGTAATGAACTCTCTTACGCCATTGTAGCTGATGCATTTGGTTTGAAACGCTATAAACCTGATGTAGAAGAGGCTGTCGATATTTCCATTACCTACGAAGGGTATATTAAAAAGCAAATGGACCAAGTCGATAAAGTTCGCAAACTAGAAGAAAAAATACTTCCAAAAGAATGGGACTACACAGAAATTAAGGGAATTTCTCTTGAAGCTCAACAAAAGCTCAACAAGATACGCCCTCACTCCATCGGCCAAGCAAGCCGTATCTCTGGTGTCTCCCCTGCGGACGTGTCTGTTCTATTGATCCAATTAGAACAATACAACAGAAGTAAATAAAATAGCATGTAATAACATGAATTTAAGTAATAACATGCAATTTATATGAACTTTTTAAGAGATATTTTCTACAGATCTTATTGTTAAATAAACACTAGACAATTCATTAGGGGTACTTATGAAAGAAAAATACGATGTGCCTATAGCACCTCTGTCTGAATTTGTTTCATATATGATGGAGCAAATGAGTCATTTTGGTTTGCCCTGTACGGAAGAGCAAGCAAAAGACTTTTACTTGTATTATGTGCATATGATTGAAACAAATAAATATCTCAATCTAACGGGTATTACAGACATGAAAGAGGTCGTGATTAAGCATATGATTGACTCCCTCTCCTGTTATGATCCTGAAATCATCAAGTCTGGTATGTCTATCATCGATATTGGTACGGGCGCAGGTTTTCCTGGTATTCCGTTGGCTATCTATGATCGTAACCTCAAGGTTACCCTGTTTGATTCTTTAAAAAAACGGCTTAACTTTTTGGAATCGGTTATAAATGAACTAAAACTGACGAACTGTACTACCTTACACGGACGTGCGGAGGATTTGAGTCACCAAGATTACCGTGAAAGCTTTGATATTGCTACGAGCCGTGCGGTGGCACGCTTGCCGATTCTATTAGAATGGACTGTGCCCTATGTAAAAGAAGGCGGCTACGTGGTTGCTTTAAAAGGCGCTATCTACGAAGAAGAAGTTAAAGAATCTAATAAAGCCCTTAGCATACTAAAAGCTGCTATCGAAGAAGTAAGAACCATTACTCTGCCAACCTTAGATGATAAACGAGCAATCATATATATAAAGAAAACGGGAAAAACACCAAAACAATTCCCACGGAAACCAAAAGAAATCAAAGATAAACCATTAGTATGATTTTTACTAGTACATACTGTGTGAAACTTAATAAAACTAGCAATACAATACAAAACAAGTACAAAAAGAGGATGCAAATTTTATATTTGCATCCTCTTTCCTTTTCATTAGGAATGACTTAGCTCGTTTTCTATCCCCCTCCCCACTACCTATTAAATGATATCGTTTACAACAACATTTTAAGGAGGAGTTATTTTGATATAGGATAAATTAGTTTAAATGAAAATAGAATACCTTTCCCTAAGGACGACTTAGCTCGCTTTGGAGTCCGTGGGAAAGGTATTCTATGCAAACATTAAAATGACTTATACGTGGTCAATAATATGTAACGTTGTATCGATATCATTTAAAGGCATAATATGTACGCCTGCTGCAATTTTCTTGATTTGTTCAAGTGTTTCGATAGCGATTTCTGTACCAGCCTCTTTACCACCTTTTTCCATGCGGTCCAATATTTCTTGAGTAAGGTTGATTCCAGGCACTTTTTCGTGGAGGTATGTGGCCATTTTAAAGCTTTTAAGTGGAATCAAACCGAGCATGATAGGTACATCGAATTCAGACATTTTATCAATGTAGCGTTTTGCCTGTTCTAAATCGTAAATTGGTTGTGTTTGTACAAAGTGAGCGCCATTTTGAATTTTAGCAGCCAATTTTTGGCGTTCAATCTCTAAATCTGGAGCACCAGGATTACCAGTTGCACCGATGTAGAAGTTTGTAGGTGAGTCTAGATCATTACCTGCAAGGTCTTTGCCTGCATTTAATGTCTTGGCGATATTGAGTAGTCCCATACAGTCGACTTCAAATACAGATTGTGCAAATGGATGATCCCCGTTATCTGGTTTGTCACCAGTGAGGGTTAAAATATTATGCACACCCAACGCTGCTGCACCGAGTAATTCAGATTGCAAACCGATAATATTGCGGTCGCGGCATGTAAGGTGGAAAATGGTTTCAATCTCTTTGTTATGCTGTAACAAATAAGAAAGAGAAATTGGGCTCATGCGCATTTTGGACATAGGGCTATCAGCGATGTTGATAGCATCCACCTTCCCTTTTAAACGGGCTGCTTGTTCGAAGGTCTTTTCCGCAGAACTACTTTTGGGAGGATCCAATTCAACCGTAATGGTGAACTGCCCTTGTTGATGTTTTTCTCTTAATGTCATCATGTACCTCGTTACTATAAATTATTTTTCTAGTGTTTCAAAAAAGTCGTTAGCGTGGTTAACAGCAGCGATGCCGTCCTTAGCGTAGATATCTGCGCCCGCTTGGTCTGCGTAATCTTGAGATACTACGGCGCCACCAACCATGACCTTAGTTTTAAGGCCTGCTGCACGGATAGCAGCGATGGTATTGTCTATTTGTGGCATTGTAGTCGTCATCAAGGAACAAATACCTACTAGAGCGGCTTTGTTATCTTTAATGGCTTGTACGATAACTTCTGGGTCAACGTCCTTACCAAGGTCGATGATTTTGTAGCCATTGTTTTCAAGTAATGCCGCTACGATATTTTTACCTAAATCGTGAATGTCGCCTTTAACTGTAGCCACGACAACGGTGCCTTTATCTAAACTTTCACTAGCAGGAATAATTTCTTTAATGGTGTTGAAAGCAGCTTGCATTGTTTCAGCAGCAAGCATTACTTGTGGTAAGAATAATTTACCAGAGCCAAACTTATCCCCTACTACGTTCATCGCTTCAGATAAACCTTTTTTCGTAAGATCTAATGGATCAATACCATCTGCTAAGGCTTTTTTTACAAGATCAATGATAGCTTCTTTTTCACCTTGTTCTACACATGTGCGGATATTGGCTAAAGGATCATTACTATCGAATGATTTTTTATCTGGCCCTTTAGGAGCAGAGTTACCAGGAGCAGTCGTTTCGTCTTCATAGCCGTATTCTTTAATAAATTCAGCAGAACCTGGGTCCCAGCCTAGTAAGGTAGTACTAGATACAAATGCTTTTTTTGCTGGATAATTGAGTGGATTCATAATCGGTGTTGTTAAGCCACATGCAAGGGCCATTGTTAAAAATTGGCCGTTCAAATATGGACGTTGAGGCATACCGAAGGAGATATTGGACAAGCCCATTACTGTTGGGAATCCAAACTTCTCTTTATATAACTGTAGCGTACGCAATGTTTGGCGTGCACTATCTTCACCGCTGGCAAGTGTTAATACCAATGGATCGAGTAATAAGTCGTGTGGTTGAAGACCATAACCATAAGCGCGATTTATGATGCTTTCAGCTAAAGCAACGCGGTCCTCTGCTTTTTCAGGTAAGTCACCACTACAGATTGGCAAGCAAAGCAATGCTGCACCATACCGTTTAGCCAATGGCATTACGTGAGTAATAGACTCCTCCTCCCCATTTACAGAGTTGATGAGGGCACGACCTGGATAGTTTTTAAGAGCTACTTCCATAGCTGCTGGGTCTAATGTATCAATGGATAAAGGTGTTTCTACGAGCATCGATAATTCGAAAATAGCGCGTTCCATTAAAGGAGTTTGATCCATGCCAGCTACGCCCATGTTTACATCGAGGATATCTGCGCCTGCTTCTACTTGATCTAATGCATCCCGTTTAACACGGATGAAAGAACCATCGCGTAATTCTTGAGCAAGTACTTTACGGCCCGTTGGGTTAATACGTTCACCAATGATAAGTGGTTTTGTATGATGGCCCAACTCTAAAAGTTTAGTACGACTTGTAATAATTGTTTTAGGTGTAATGTGGGCACGTTCTTTTGGCGTATGAGCTTTCACAGCATCGGAAATAGATTGAATATGGGCTGGTGTTGTACCACAGCAGCCACCAATATAACTAGCACCTGCATCAACGATATCAAGCATTAATGGGCCCATTTCTTCTGCTGTAAGTGGAAATACAGTTTGCTTGTTGATTAATTGTGGCATACCGGCATTTGGTTGGCAGCTTATAGGTAAATTTGTAACGCTTGCAATCTCCTCGATAAGAGGTGTAATTTGTTCAGGTCCAAGAGAACAGTTGATACCGATGATATCTGCACCTATAGCTTCTACGATGGTAGTTGCTACTGCTGGCGGTGTACCAGTAATAGTACGACCGTCTTCACTGAAAGAAAATTGACAGATGATTTGAATATCTTCTTTTGTTTTTCCCGCTGCTTCACGAGCATCTAAAGAGGCTAATAAAGCGGCACGCATTTCCTGTACGTCAATAATAGTTTCAATGATGATGAAATCAACACCACCTTCGATTAAAGCCTCGGCTTGCTCGCGGTATGTGTCGTAAATATCATCAAAACTCATATTGCCTAATGGTTGTAAGAAACGACCTGTAGGACCCATAGAGCCTGCTACACGAGCAGATGGTTTAACTTCTGCAATCGCTTCTTTGGCTACTTTTACAGCAGCAATATTTATTTCTCTTACACGATCTTGTAAGTCATAATCTTCTAGTTTAAGCCCACAAGCGCCGAACGTATTTGTTGTGATTACATCACTGCCATGTTGTAAGTATTGAGCGTGAATATTCTTTACTACTTTTGGTCTTTCTACGTTAAATAGCTCCGGACAATAGCCCTCTTCTAAGCCTGCTGCTTGCAGCATTGTGCCCATAGCACCATCAAATATATACATAAACATCTTCCTTTAACATCCTAAAATTAAAATGTTTCACGTGAAACATCACTCTGTTGGTTGACCTTTCATAGAGATGCCAGAAACATCGGCAGTAGTTTTGCTACTATCCTCTTCTCCCCTATCTTGGTTGTTAACTGTTGCTTTCTCTGGTAATTTACGAGAAGCGCAGTCTTGTTGTGAACAAGATGTACAGCCTCTTTTTGTTTTAATATCTTCATTTGCTGGCATTAAACCAATAATAGCTGTTACAGATTTACGTGGGAATAATAAATAGTTTTCTGTAACTTGTAAGCCAATTAGCTCAGTTTTAATAATGTTAGCTAATTCAGGCTGAATCTCTAATGGCCAATTGCCATAACCAGGACTAAAACGCCAGGTTGGCTTATAGCCTTGTTTTTTAGCAATTGTATTGATTACTTCGTTTACCTGATCAGCTACCTGCTCTACAGCAGTTGTCGCCGCTGCATCAAGTAATAAACCTACCGTATAGTTACCTTGTTTAAATAACTGCTCACTACGAATTTCTACATCTTCTCCGACTGTTACGCCCAATACGTATACTTTAGTAGATTTTTCCAGATGTTTTTCGATGATAGAACCTTCAATTTTTAGGGGTGGATTACTTAAAATAGTCTTTGTTTCTGCATCGTAATCATATTCTTGATATACACCTCTAGGTGTAGCCAATAATTGGATTTCCTTACATGCTTCGTCAACATAATTTTGTGGGAAATCCTCAGCGTGACGAAGTCCTGCGTATCGTTTTACTTCTGCTTTATCGATGGCAGGAAGCATTCCGTTATAGATGGGCATGGAAACGCCTCCTCTTCAAAATAAAAAGCTCTGCGTGTCCGTAGAGCATGTGCTTACTGTTATCAATTGTATATAAATCTTATAAAGTAATTTTTCTAGACTCTTAAGATTATTAATCTAATTACTATCTAACTAATAGTATATAGATATGGATAATACCTGTC